>JAQGKA010000606.1 GCA_028290355.1 Tardiphaga sp.
CGATGTCGTCGGCGACGGCCTGCACATTGTCGCCGACCGCATCGATGACGCTGTTAGCGAGCCGCGTTAGCGGCATCGTCATCGGATTGATGGTGTCCTGCTGCGCCTCCCATTCCGCGACGATCGCCTCGGCGATGCCGCGCGCCGGCGCTGTCAGCGGTTTGCGCGACGGCGTCCGCACCGTTTTATCGTCAAGGGTGATAGCAAAACCGTCCGGCGCCTCGGTCATCCCGGCGCACGCGTAGAACCGCTTGCGCTGCGGGCCGCGCGTCGAATTGCGCACGGCCTCCTCGGGATCGAGCGGCGCCTGGCCATACACTTCGTCAAACAATTCACGCATCGACGTTTTTAATCCCGTTAGCCGGCGCAATCTAGCTGAACCGCAAGGTCAGGCAAAGACACCGTCAGCGATTGGCGCAGGCGCGTGAATAGGAGGCGCGGTCATTCGGGCCGAGGCCGGCGGCAGCGCCGTCCTGCAGGCAGCCGGTGATGCGGTCGCCGAACGAACCGCGCGATGGTGGCGCGTTCTGTCGCGATGGCATTGCATCGAGCTGCGGCACGACAGGGACCGCCATGCTCGGCGGTGGCGGCGCGGGAGGTGGCGGCGGTGTCAGAGCCGCACCGCCGGGCGGCAGGATTTGCGCGAAGACTGCTGGCGCGAAAAGCATCGCTGCGACGGCCGCCACAGCGGCATATTTCAGAACGGCTTTGATCATGAATCTCATCTCGTCATGCCCCGCCGACATCTCAAGTGCGCCGTGCTCAGCGCCGCAAGATGTGATCGGCCGGGAGCCGGCGCTGTTCCCAGCCGGCGCGCTCCAGTTCGGGGCGATCGTCCTCGATCTCCGGATAGCCGATGCAGAAATAACCGATCAGCCGCCACTCCCTGGGAATATCAAGCGCTGCGGCAATCTTGGCGGGATCGAGGATCGACACCCAGCCCATGCCGATGCCTTCGGCGCGCGCCGCCAGCCACAGCGTTGAAATCGCCGCCACCACGGAATAGTCCGCCATCTCCGGCATGGTGCGGCGGCCGAGGCCGTGGCCGATATCGGTGGCATGATCGGCAAACACCGCGAGATGGCACGGCGCCTCGCGCAGGCCGGCGAGCTTGAGGTTGGCGTAGCGCGCGGCCAATTCACCTGCGTACGCATTCAGCGCATCGGCATTGCAGGTGCTGAAGTTTTCCAGAACCGCCTGCCGGCGCGCGGGCTCATCGACGATGACGAAACGCCATGGCTGGCTCAGGCCAACCGACGGCGCGAGGCAGGCAGTCTCGATCAGGCGTTCCAGCGCGCCATCAGGCAGCGGATCGGCCTTGAAGTGCCTGACGTCGCGGCGCCACGCGAACAGGTCGTGCAAGCGGGCGCGGAAGGCGCCATCGAAGTCTGGCGAAGCCAACGCCGCACTTTCGGGAATCGGCAACGCCCTACTCTTCCGGCGCGTTCTCGATCGGGTCAAACCGGTCGGCTTCGAGACCCAGCAGATTCCAGGTTTGCAGCATATGCGGCGGCAGCGGCGCAGTGGCGTCGATAAAACCGCCGCGCGGATGCGGAATCACGATGCGACGTGCCAAGAGATGCAGCCGCTTCTGGATGCCGCCCGGCAGCTGCCAGTTTTCCTTGTTGAAATATTTGGGATCGCCGACGATGGCGTGATCGATATGCGCCATATGCGCGCGCAGCTGATGGGTGCGACCGGTGACCGGCTTCAGCGACACTCAGGCGAGCTTCTGCGCCGAGGTTTCCACCACCGCGTAGTAAGTCACGGCGTGGCTGGCGCCCTCGTCGCCATGGTTGGCGACGCGCATGATGGTGTCTTCCTCGTTCTCTTCCTTGGCGAGATAGGTCGAGATCCGGCCCTGCTTCGGTTTCGGCACGCCGGCGACGAGCGCCCAGTAGATTTTTCGCGCGGAGCGCTCGCGGAACGAGCCGGTCAGCTTGGTCGCGGCAAAGCGCGTCTTGGCGATCAGCAGGCAGCCCGCGGTTTCCTTGTCGAGGCGATGCACCAGGCGCGGCTTCTGGCCCTTGGCGTCGCGCATCACTTCCAGCATGCCGTCGACATGCCGCGTGGTGCCGGAGCCGCCCTGCACGGCGAGGCCGGCGGGCTTGTTCAGCACCATCACGTCGGCGTCCTCGAACAGGATCATCTCCTTGAGGGTTTCAAGCGTCTTTTGTGCGGCTTCGGACAGTTCGCCGCCGCCGACCTTGGGTGTATCGAGCTTCAGCGGCGGAATCCGGACGGTCTGCCCCTCCTCCAGCCGGTCCTTGCTGTCGGCGCGCTTGCCGTTCACCCGCAGCTCGCCTTTGCGGACGATGCGCTGGATGTGGGAAAATGACAGGCCGGCGAACCGCGATTCAAGAAAACGATCGACGCGCATGCCGCTCTCGTCGGCGCTGACGACGGCCATCTCCACCGAGGTCGGCAGCGGCGCCTTCTCAACGACGACCTTGGGCTCCGGCACGAATGTCTCGGGATCGTAGGGCGGACGCTTGGACTCGCGCGGTTCGCGCGGCGCCGACGAACGCGCCGGCGGCCGGCCACCGCGCGAGGCCGGGCGGTCATTGCCAAAACGCTCGGTGCGCTGCGGACGCTCGGAACGTTCAGGGCGGCTGCCGGAGCGTTCAGGGCGCGCGGCGCGTGCCCCGCGTTCCGGGGCCTCGAAACGGGCGTCGCGGGGTTCGCGCGGGTCGCCCCATTCGGAGCGCTCGAGCGCGGCATCAATACGATTGCCCGGACGCGCAGCCTTCGGACGATCGCCATAGCCGCGCTCGGCGGAGCGTTCGGGCCGCTGCGGCCGAAACGCCGGACGCTCGGATCGTTCGGGGCGCTCGGCTCGCTCGGGTCGACCAGCCGGACGCTCGCGCGGCGGACGGGCATTCTGCGGACGGTCGCCATAGGCCCGCTCCGGCCGTTCGGACCGCTCAAAACGCTCCGGGCGCTCGGCGGCGCGTTCGCGCGGCGGGCGGGCACTCATCGGGCGATCGCTCTTGATGCGGCCGGCCTTGCCGAACGACGGCCGCTCGCCATCCGAACGAACCGATTTCGGACGCCCCGGCTTCGGGCCCGATGTGGTGGTGCCGGCGGTCTTGGGGCGCCCACCCTTGCCGCGCGCGCCGGCGGGGCCGCGGGATTTGGCGAGGGGTTTCTTGTCGCGACGGCTCATGGGGCAGCTCCGGGAGGATGGCTGTGCGTAGCGCATAAGCGGCTCAGGGTCACGGTGAAATCGCCCGCAACGGGCAAAGCAGCACGTTCTCGCGGCTCCGGGAGCCCGAGTTGTGCCCAAATTCCGCCCCTCGACCCATGAGGGGTGGCGCGCGCCGAAAGGCGCGAGGGCAGCAAACTCGCGATCCGCTTCGCCGTCGGCGACGAAGCTGGGACCGCGTAACGCCTTTCGGCGCGCCGCATCGCAGGCAAGTTTACGCAGCCTGCGGCTGCTATGGGCGATTTCTGTCCGGGGACCGTACTTCCGGGCCAGGCTAGCGGCCACCAGGGCCGCGGATCCGGCCGGCTTTCGCCGGCCTTCGACCTGTCCGCGTCCAGCCATCGAAGGCAGCGCCCCGTAGTGGGCACGGACGACTACCCAGGGCCTCCCGAGTGCGCGGGGTTACGTCCTCCCCCCGCCCGCAGGCGCCGCCTCCCGCCCCACTCCAAGACGCCTCATGAAGCGCCCCTCGTGAACGGGACGGCTATGGATTATATTCTTGTAGGAATACTGTCAATACAAACCGGGGAAATTCGACATGCGTAGCGCGTTGCTCGTCGCAACCTTTAGGGTAGGCCGCATTAGGTTAAACTAGGCCAACACCGGATACAGATAGCCAATTGTCGTACTTCCCCAACTCGCTGATTAGTTGCAGCTCTTGCGCCGTGCCCACGTCTTCTCAATCGCGACGCCTCTCACGTCGTTGCAAGATGGTAAGGTAAGTGGTGGGCACGCTTCGCTTTGCCCACCCTACGAGCTATCGCTGCGCTCGTGTCGGTGACTTGCTACCACGATCCCATCGAGTCCGAGATATCACCCTTATCGGCGGCCGCCGGAGAACGGCGACAGGGCGGGCAACAGCGGCGAATTGATGTCGCTGTCGATGCCCGATGGCTGCTGGGTGACGCTGGCCTCGAACGACAGGGTGACATTGGCCGCCGGCTGAAACGCGATGCCCGCACGTGCGCGATAGCCAGCGGCGATGCTGGCGTCGGTGCTGAACGGCGCCAGCGGACTGCCGATGCCCGGCCGATAGTTCAGGGTGTCGAAGCCGGCATAGACCGTGACCGGCAAATCGCCCGCGCCCTTGAAGTTGTAACCGGTCAGCGCGCTTTGATAGGACAGCGCGCCAAAATCCGATAACGCAGCGCCCTGCCCGAGACCGTTCAAACCGATGCCGCCCGCTTCGCTGCTGGCAAACATGCCGGTGCGAAAATGGGCGCGCCAATCGCCGTCCCGAACATCGCCGGCGTCGAAGCTCGGAAAGTTGCCATAGGTGTTTGCATTGTTGGTTTCTGGCCAACGGCCGCCGAAGCCAAAAAGCCCGCTTGGTATCCAATATTGAACGGGCGCGACCTGAGCCTGGGCCGCCTGCCCGCACAGATAAAGCATCGCGACGGCGATGGCGCGCGTGCATTTGCTTTTGAAGATCGACATAGGCGCTACCGTGCAATGCATCGTCATTATACGTCGAAGATCGAGCACGCATAGCCCGAATGAGCGTCGCGACATCCGGGGCGTTTCACGTCGCGGCCAGATCTTCCCCATATCGCTGCGCTCATGCGGGCTACACTCACCCCTTCGCTGCGCGCAGCTTGGCCCAGTAATCCAGCCGCTTGCGGATCTCGCGCTCAAAACCGCGATCGGGCGGATCGTAAAACGTCTGCCGGCCCATCGCTTCCGGGAAGTAGTCCTGCCCGGAAAAGCCCTCGGGGGTGTCGTGGTCGTACTGGTAGCCGCCGCCGTAGCCTTCCGACTTCATCAGCTGGGTCGGCGAATTCAGGATGTGCTTGGGCGGCAGCAATGAGCCGCCCTGCTTCGCGGCCTGCATCGCCGCCTTGTAGGCGGTGTAGACCGCGTTGGATTTCGGCGCGGTGGCGATGTAGACGACCGCCTGCGCGATCGCCAGTTCGCCCTCGGGATGGCCGAGGAAGTCATAGGTATCCTTGGCGGCGTTGCAGATCACCAGTGCCTGCGGATCGGCGAGACCAATGTCCTCGACCGCCATCCGGACCACGCGCCGCGCCAGGAACAGCGGGTCCTCGCCGGCATCGAGCATCCGGCACAGATAATACAGCGCGGCGTCGGGATCGCTTCCGCGCACGGACTTGTGCAGCGCCGAGATCAGATTGTAGTGGCCGTCGGCGGATTTGTCGTAGATCGGCGCGCGGCGCTGCAGGATCTCTTGCAACTGCACGGCGTCGAACACCTCGTTGGCACGGGCGGCGCGCCAGACCTCCTCGGCCAATGTGAGCGCGGCGCGGCCATCGCCATCGGCCATCCGCACCAGCACGGCGCGGGCCTCCGCGTCGAGTGGCAGCTTTTTGCCTTCAACGAGCTCGGCGTGGGCGTAGAGCTTCTCGATCGCCGTTGCATCGAGCGACTGAAACACCAGCACGCGCGCCCGCGACAAAAGCGCGGCGTTGAGTTCGAACGACGGGTTCTCGGTGGTCGCGCCGACCAGCACCACGGTGCCGTCTTCCATCACAGGCAGAAACGAGTCCTGCTGGGCGCGGTTGAAGCGATGCACCTCATCGACGAACAGCAGCGTGCCCTTGCCCATCTCGCGGCGGGCGCGCGCAGCCTCGAACACCTTCTTCAGGTCAGCGACGCCGGAGAACACCGCCGAGATCTGCTCGAAATGCAGCTCGGTGGCATCGGCCAGCAACCGCGCCACGGTGGTCTTGCCGGTGCCCGGCGGGCCCCAGAACACCAGCGAGCCGAGCGTGCGGGTCTCCAGCATCCGCGTCAGCGCGCCGTCCGGCCCGAGGATGTGGTCCTGGCCGACGACCTCCGACAGCGCGCGCGGCCGCAGCCGATCCGGCAGCGGCCGCGGTGCGTCCTGTTCCATTCCAGCAGCGGCGAACAGGTTGGCGGGCTGTGGGTGCTTCGGGCTCATGGCGTCGCCTGCTCCCTCCCCCCGCCGCGCGAAGCAAGGCTTCGCTGGGCGGGGAGAGGGGGGGCCAAAGATACGGGATAGCGCTGCGATAAAACGCAGCTCCCCCTCACCCGGTCGCCGAACTGCGTTCGACGACCGACCGCTCCCCGCAAGCGGGGAGAGGTGAAGAAAAACGGCATGGCGCGTCTCATCCGCCG
>JAQGKA010000609.1 GCA_028290355.1 Tardiphaga sp.
GAGCGAGCGCAGCACCAGCACCGGCAGGATCAGCGTGAAGACGATGACCTCCTTGTAGTTGCTGGCGTAGAACGACGAGAACGCCTCGACGATGCCGACCACCAGCGCCGCCACCGCGGTCAGGGGATAGCTGACGAGGCCGCCGATGATCGCGGCGATAAAACCTTTCAGCCCGATCAGGAATCCGGTGTCGTAGTAGAGCGTGGTGATCGGCACGATCAGGATGCCGGAGATGGCGCCGATCACCGCCGCCAGCAGGAAGGCGATCTGGCCCGACAGAGAGGTGCGGATGCCGACGAGGCGCGCACCCAGACGATTGACCGCGGTGGCGCGGAGCGCCTTGCCGTATAGCGTGTAACCGAAGAACAGCCACAGCCCGATGATCAGGGCGATGGTGATGCCGTAGACCGCGATGCTCTGGCCGGTGAAGCGCAGCTGCCCGATGGTGATCGCCGCATTGGACACCGCCGGGCCGCGCTGGCCTTCGGCGCCGAAGAACACCAGGCCAAATCCCTGCAGTGCGAGGTGGCAGCCCACCGAGGCGATCAGCAGCACCAGCACCGAGGTATGGGCAATCGGCTGGAATGCGATGCGGTAAAGAAACAGTCCGATCGCCGCGACGATCAGCAGTGACAGCGTAATGTTGATGGCGATGCTGCTCGGCCGGCCGGCCAGTGCCAGGATGACGCCCCACACCGCCAGCGGAAACACGATGTTCACAGCCACAGCGCGCAGCACCAATTTGGTGTGCAGCGACTTGCGGGCGGTGAAGATGTCGAAGCCGAAGGCAACGATGCCCATGGCGACGGCGAGTCGGATCGTGCCCGGCACCTGGCCCGCCGAGAGGCTCGCATAGGTGAGCGCGCCATAGGTGATGAATTCACCTTGCGGTATCAGGATAACGCGGGTGACCGCGAAAACCAGCACCAGCGCGAGGCCGAGCAGCGCATAGATTGCGCCATTGGTGATGCCGTCCTGTAACAGAAACAGCAAAATTGTTGTGTTCAAGGCCGAACGCTCCCCCACCGTGCCGTGTGCCGCGGATACCATAGGCGCACGACAATCAACAACGGCGGTTGAAACCCGCCGCCAATTTGATATGCTTTATAACGATTATAGAACATAATCTCAAGAGCCCGCCGCAATTCGACCGGGTGTTTCAATCAACCTTACGGGATTGCGGGAATCGAACGATGACTGTCTCCAAGATGTCCGATATCGACCAGCCCAAGCGCGTACCGCCGATGGAAGCAGCGCCGGAGTACGCCGCGCTGCAGATGGGCGAGCTGTCCGAACTGCTCGGCTATTCGCTGAAGCGCGCGCAGCTGAAAGTATTCGAGGATTTCCTGCGCTGCATGGCGCCGTTGCAGCTGACGCCGGCGCAGTTTTCTGTGCTGCTGTTGCTCGACCACAATCCCGGCCGCAACCAGACCGAAATCGCCAACACGCTTGGCATCCTCCGACCGAATTTCGTGGCGATGCTCGATGCGCTGGAAAGCCGCGACCTGCTGACGCGAATGCGCTCGCCGAACGACCGCCGGTCCCATGTGCTGACGCTCACCGACAAGGGCGGGGCTACCCTGACCCGCGCCAAGAAACTGGTCGCCACCAAGCACGA
This sequence comes from Tardiphaga sp., assembly GCA_028290355.1. Classification (GTDB taxonomy): domain Bacteria; phylum Pseudomonadota; class Alphaproteobacteria; order Rhizobiales; family Xanthobacteraceae; genus Tardiphaga. The sequence goes on from JAQGKA010000609.1 coordinate 1,619, forward strand.
AGCCCGGCTGATCGAACTGCTCGGCCCGGCCAATCACGTCGCGCTGCTCGGCATGCTGGCGATCATCGCGCAGGATTTTTGAGAAGGTGTTGGATTAGACGCAGCTAAGTTCATCATTCCGGGATGCACTTCAGTCGGCGATAGCCGGCTGGAGTGCATCCCTGGAATCCATACTCCCTATGGTAGTTATGGATTCCGGGCTCGCTCGCAGCTGACGCTGCTCGCGCCCCGGAACGACGGCCTTGCGTTATTCAGGCTCCACCAAAATCACCCGGACATCATTCACATTGGTCAGCGTCGGGCCGGTATGCAGCAGGTCGCCGGTGGCGGTGAAGAACGCGGTGGCGTCGTTGTTGGCCAAGGTCGCTGCGGGGTCGAGGTTTTGCGCGCGCATCGCCGCAAACGTCTTGCCGTCGATCAGCGCGCCGGCGGGGTCGTCGGCACTGCCGGCGCCACCATCGGCGCCGTCGGTGTCGCCGGCCAGGGCGGCGATGCCGGTGGTGTCTTTCAGCAGGTCCGCCAGCGCCAGCGCGTATTCCTGGTTAGGCCCGCCGCGGCCGTTGCCCGTTACGGTCACCGTCAATTCGCCACCGGAGAAGATCGCCAGCTTCTTGTTGTCGGCGCGCGCCTGCAGCGCCAGTTTCGCATGCCCAGCGGCGACGTCGCGCGCTTCGCCCTCGAGGTCGGCGCCGAGATCGACAATCTCATAGCCGGCGTCCTTGGCGACCCTGATCGCAGCATCGAGCGACTCGCGCGGCCGCGCGATCAGTTCGAACCGCGCGCGGGCGAATGCCGGATCGTTCGGCTTGACGCTCTCATTTCCGTCGTCGTCGAGCGCGGCGCGCACGGCGTCGTCGATCGTCAGTTTGTATTTCGCGATGATGGTGCGAGCGTCCGCCAGCGTGGTCGAGTCCGGTACCGTCGGGCCGGACGCGATCACGGCGGGATCGTCATGCGGCACGTCCGATATCGCCAGCGTCAGAATCTCGGCGCGCTGGCCGGCGCGGGCGAGGCGGCCGCCCTTGATCCGGGACAGATGTTTGCGCACCGTGTTGATCTCGCCGATCGCCGCACCGGAGCGCAGCAAGGCACGCGTGACCTGCTGCTTCTGCACGAAGCTGATTCCGTTCACCGGCGCGATCCAGTTGGCCGAGCCGCCGCCCGACAGCAGCACCAGCAGCAGATCGTCCGAGGTTGCCGTCTGCGCCAGCTGCAAACTGTCGTCGGCGCCTTTCAGCCCGGCTTCGTCCGGTACCGGATGGCCGGCCTCGATCACCCGAATGCGGCGCGTCGGTACGCCGTGGCCATGGCGCGTGGTGGCGATGCCAGTCAGGCGCGACGGCTCCAGTTCGAGCGCGTCGAGATAATGCGTTTCCGCGGCGGCGGCCATCGCGGCGGCGGCCTTGCCGGCGGCAAGGCAAATGATGCGGCCCTTCGGCGGCATCGGCAGATGCGCGCCGAGGATGACATCCGGGTGCGCCGCAGCAACGGCGGCATCGAAGATCGTGCGAAGCAGGGGGCGTTTGTCGGTCATGCGGCGATCTTATGCCGGGGATCAAACAAGACGGCAAGGCGGCCCCTCTCCCATGAGGGAGAGGGGAAAGATTGTCAGCCGCCGCTGCCGGTGGCGCCGACTTCGCCATCCAGCACCTCACCGAACAGCACCCAGTTTTCGCCCTGGAATTTCATCAGCTGCAGCTGCTCGATCGGCGAGAAGTCGGTGGGGCTGGTGTTGATCTTGACGCCCGGCAGCAAGGTGGTCTGCTGGATGTTCTTCAGGTTGGCCGACTGCCGCATCACGTTCTCGCGGGTGAGGTCGTCGCCGCACTGCTTCAGCATGATCGCCATGGTTTCGGCGATGTTGTAGCCGGACATCAGCGACGAGTCGGCCGGGTTCATGTCCGGCAGGTATTTCGCCAGGAACGCGTGATAGGCCTTCATGCCGGCGTCATCCTTCCACTGCGGGTCGGTGGCGTCCTTGGCATAGGCGGCGGAGATGATGCCTTGGCCGTTCTCGATGCCGGCGGGTCGCATCACCGCGCCGATCGAGGCGCTGACATTGGGCACGATGCGGAACGGCTTCCACGCCAGTTCGGCGATCTTCTTGATGGTCTGCGCCGCAAATTTCGGCGTCGCCAGGATGACGACCACATCGGGGTTCAGCGACTTGATCTTGACGACATGGGAATCGACGGTCGGCTCGGTCAATTCATAGCTCTCCTCGATCACCACGGAGGAGAGTTTCGCGCCCAGCCCGTCTTTGACGCCCTTGAGGTAGTCCTTCCCGAAGTCGTCGTTCTGATAGAGGATCGCGATCTTGGCGTTCGGCATTTCCTTCATCAGATATTTCGCATAGATGCGGCCTTCGCTCTGGTAGCTTGGCAGCCAACCCATGGTCCACGGAAAGTTCTTGGGATCGTTCCACTTGGTGGCGCCCGTGGCGAGGAACAGCTGCGGCACCTTCTTGCCGTTGAGGTACTTCTGGATCGCGGTGTTGGACGGCGTGCCAAGCGCGCTGAACATCAGCAGCACCTCATCGCTCTCTACCAGCTTGCGGGTCTGCTCCACCGATTTCGGCGGGCTGTAGGCGTCGTCATAGCTGATATAGGTGATCTTGCGGCCGTTGATGCCGCCCTGTTCGTTGATCATCTTGAAGTAGGCGGCCTGCGCCTTGCCGACGGCGCCGTAGGCGGAAGCGGGGCCGCTGTAGGGAACGATATTGCCGAGCTTGATCTCGGTGTCGCTGGCGCCGGTGTCGTATTTCTTCTGCGCCAGCGCATCGCCGCTGCTGACAGCCAGCGCAATAGCAGCGGAGATCGACAGAAGCCGGGCGTGAGAGGCAGACATTCGTATTCCTTCCCTTGTTTCAAGGCTCATTGTTCTTGGTCGAGCGGCGGCGATGTTGCGCCTGCGAACCAGCGATATCGCGTTTGCACAACGTCCTCAACGAAAAAGCCCTCCGCCTTTCGGCGGAGGACTCGCTGGTTTCCGTGCGATGGAATGACGGACTCAGCCGCCGATTTCACCGCTAATGACATCGCCGAACAGCTCCCAGCGTTCACCCTTGAACTTCATGAGTTGAAGTTGTTCGACCGGGGCGAAATCGGTGGCGCTGGTGTTGATCTTGATGCCCGGCAGGAATGTCGAAGGCGCAAAGTCCCTGACGCTCGCCGCCTGCTTCATCACGTTTTCGCGCGTGAGATCGTCGCCGCACTTTCTCAGCACGTGCTCCATGGTTTGCGCGACGCTGAAGCCGTAGATGACCGAATTATCGGTCCTGTTGCCTTCGGGGAAGTACTTTGCGAGGAACTCATCGAAGGAGTTCATTCCGGGGTCACCCTTCCATTGCGGGTCGCCCGGATCCTTGATGTAGTTCGCCGAAATAATATCCTGTCCGTTCTCAAAGCCGGCCGGCTTCATCACGCTGCCGATGGAGACCGAGACGTTGTTGAGGAAGTGCAGCGGTTTCCAACCGATTTCGCCCATCTTCTTGATCGCCTGGGCGGCGAATTTCGGTGTCGTAATGTTCACGAACACATCGGCGTTCAGAGATTTCAGCTTGACGATGTGCGAGTCGATGGTCGGCTCCGAAACCTCATAGCTCTCTTCGATGAGAATCATCGAAGCGGCCTTGGCGCCGAGGCCGTCCTTCAGGCCCTTGAGATAGTCCTTGCCGTAATCATCATTCTGAAAGAGCACTGCGATCTTCGCGCCAGGCTTTTCCTTGAGCAGATACTTCGCATAGATGCGCGTCTCGCTCTGGTAGCTGGGCTGCCAGCCCATGGTCCAGGGAAATTCCTTGGGATCGTTCCACTTGGTGGCCCCGGTGGCGACGAACAGCTGCGGCACTTTCTTGCTGTTCATGTATTTCTGGATCGCCGAATTCGGCGGGGTGCCCAGCGAATTGAAGATGAACAGAACCTCGTCGCTCTCCACCAGCTTGCGCGCCTGCTCGACGGTCTTCGGCGGGCTGTAGGCGTCGTCGTAGGAGATGAAGTTGATCTTGCGGCCGTTGATGCCGCCTTCGGCGTTGATCTTCCTAAAATAGGCTTCCTCGGTCTTGCCGATCACGCCATAGGCGGATGCAGGTCCGCTGTAGGGCATGATGTTACCGATCTTGATTTCGGTATCGCTGGCGCCGGTGTCGTACCTCTTCTGGGCCAGCGCGCCGGTGGCGGTTGCGGCGAGCAGCGCCAGGGCGGCGGGAATCGCGGCCAGACGCAGATGGATGTTGGGCATTTCAGATCTCCCTGATCTTGTTGTGATGTGTCGCGTTTTTTGATTGGGAGCTGTGCGGCTCCTGCTCACATTCAATACCCGTCCCGCGCCGCCAGCAAGAAAAAGCCCCCGGCGACAAAGTCGCAGGGGGCCATATCAAGACGATCTCTAATGTAGTGGTTTTGTATTAATACTACTCAGGCGTGTCGGCGCTGATGATGTCGCCGAACAGCTCCCACGTCTCGCCCTTGAAGCGCATCATCCGGAGTTGCGCGATCGGCGCGAAGTCGGTGGCCGAGGTGTCGATCTTGATGCCGGGCAGCAGCGTGTCGGGCGTAAAGTCCTTGAGGCTGGCGGCCTGCTTCATGACATTGGCACGGGTGAGGTCGTCGCCGCACATCTGCAGCACCTTGACCATGGTTTGCGCCACGCCATAGCCGTAGATCAGGCTGTTGTCCGAGCGATCGGCGCCGGGCATGTATTTGTCGAGAAAGGCCGACCACTTCTTCATCCCCGCGTCGTCCTTCCACTGCGCGTCGGCGCCGTCCTTGCGATAGTCGGCCGACAGCACGCCCTGTGCGGCGGCAAAGCCGGCGGGCTGCATCACCGCGCCGACGGACACGCTGACATTGGTGACGAGGTGCAGCGGCTTCCAGCCGAGTTCGCCGATCTTCTTGATGGTCTGGGCGGCGAATTTCGGGGTGACGAAGCTGACGACGACGTCCGGGTTCATCGATTTGATCTTCACGATATGGGAATCGACGGTCGGCTCGGAGATCTCGTAGCTCTCCTCGGTGACGATCATCGCTCCCTTGCTGCCGAGACCATCCTTGAAACCTTTCAGGTAGTCCTTGCCGAAATCGTCGTTCTGGTAGAGCACGGCGATCTTGGCGTCGGGCTTTTCCTTGATCAGGTATTTTGCGTAGATCTGCGCCTCGACCTGGTAGCTGGGCTGCCAGCCCATGGTCCAGGGGAAGTTCTTCGGATCGTTCCACTTGCTGGCGCCGGTCGCCACGAACAGCTGCGGCACCTTTTTTGTATTCAGGTATTTCTGGAAAGCGGTGTTCGATGGCGTTCCCAGCGAGTTGAACACGAACAACACCTCATCGCTCTCGACAAGCTTGCGCACCTGCTCGACCGCCTTCGGCGGGCTGTAGCCGTCGTCATAGCTGATGAAATTGATCTTGCGGCCGTTGATGCCGCCCTGCTCGTTGATCATGTTGAAATAGGCGGTCTCGGTCTTGCCGATCAGGCCGTAGGAAGACGCCGGACCGCTATACGGCATGATGTTGCCGATCTTGATTTCGGTATCGGTCGCGCCGGTGTCGTATTTCTTTTGGGCGAGGGCATTGCCGCTTGCGGCGACGCTGAGGGCTGCGGCAATCGAAACAGCAATCGCGCGCGATCGGATGGCAGGCATTTCAGAAACTCCCGGATTTTTTGAATGTCTTGTTTTTATGGAGGGCCCTTGGGCCCCCGAGTCGAATGAACACTTTTTGCGGTGTTGCATCAAGAAAAAGCCCTTCGCGATGGGGGCGCGAAGGGCTGCTTTATTGTGCAGGAACGAGCAGGATACGACAGCGTCAGCCGCCGATTTCGCCGGAGATGACGGGGCCGAACAGGTCCCACTTCTCGCCCTTGAAACGCTGCATCTGCAACTGCTCGATCGGGTAGAAATCCGTCGCCGACGTGTTGATCTTGACGCCCGGCAGTAAGGTGTCGGGCACGAAGTCCTTCAGGCTGGCGGCCTGCTTCATGATGTTGGCGCGCGTCAGGTCGTCACCGGCCTGCTTCAGCACCTGAACGATGGTCTGCGCCTGGCCGTAGCCGTAGACGACCGAGCCGTCGTTCCTGTCCATGGTGGGGGCATATTTGGCGAGGAAGGCGTAGAATTTTTTCATGCCCTCGTCGTTGTCCCAGGAGGAGTCGGCGCCGTCCTTGGCGTAGTTCGCCGACAGGATGCCCTGGCCGTTCTCGAAGCCGGCCGGTTTCATCACGCCGCCGACGGAAGCGCCGACGTTGCTCTGGATGTAGACCGGCTTCCAGCCGAGCTCGGCCACCTTCTTGATGCCCTGGGCTGCGAATTTCGGCGTGGTGATGCTGACGAAGGTATCGGCGCCGGTCGACTTCAGCTTCACGATATGGGAGTCGATGGTCGGCTCAGACACCTCATAGCTTTCCTCGGCGACGATCATCGACGCCGCCCTGGCGCCGAGGCCGTCCTTGATGCCCTTCAGCAGATCCTTGCCGAAATCGTCGTTCTGATACATGACGGCGATCTTGGCATCCGGCTTTTCCTTCAGCAGAAAGGCCGCATAGATCCGCCCCTCGCTCTGGTAGGCCGGCTGCCAGCCCATCGTCCACGGGAAGTCCTTGTAGTCGCCGAACTTGGTCGCGCCGGTGGCGACGAACCGTTGCGGCACCTTCTTGGCATTCATGTATTTCTGGATTGCGGAATTCGATGGCGTCCCGAGCGAACTGGCGATGAACAGAACTTCGTCGCTCTCCACCAGCTTGCGCGCCTGCTCCACCGCCTTCGGCGGGCTATAGCCGTCGTCATAGGTGATATAGTTGATCTTGCGACCGTTGATGCCGCCCTGTTCGTTGATCATCTTGAAGTAGGCGTCTTCCATCTTGCCGATCACGCCATAGGCCGAAGCCGGGCCGCTGTAGGGCATGATGTTGCCGATCTTGATCTCGGTATCGGTGGCGCCGGTGTCGTATCTCTTCTGGGCAAAGGCAGTGCTGCCGGCGGCAACGCCAAGGGCCGCGGCAATTGAAATGGTAATCGCGCGCGATCGCATCGAAGGCATTTGGATCTCCCTGAGTGTAGACGTGTCGTTTTTTATTCGCGGGACTTTTGTGGCCCGCGCCGATTGAATACTTTTCCGACACAGCTATCAAGAAAAAGCCCCTCGCGACGGTATCGCGAGGGGCTTTTTTATTGAGCGCATTAACGTTTGGACAGCTGGCCGAAAGCCAGCCGCGGGGAACCTCAGCCGCCGAGATGGCTGTCGACGGGCGGGCCGAACACGTCCCACTTCTCGCCTGT
>JAQGKA010000671.1 GCA_028290355.1 Tardiphaga sp.
CCGCATGGGCCGCAACCACCTCAAGGGCCGCGCCGGCGACCGAATCAACCCCGTCCTTGCCGCCGCCGGCTTCAACTTCCACCTGCTGCTGCGCTGTTCGAACGGCTTTTGCGGGCCCTGATGCAGAGGCTCCGGTGCATCATCCGCCAGCCGCAATACGCTTGAACCAGCGCGTTGCGGGAAACTTCACGGACGACTAATTAGGGCTGGGCGCTCGCCCGACCGTAGGGCGGAGCGGCATCAGGATAAGATATGCTACTAAGACGACACCAAAATTGCTGCGGCGGGTGGTAAAGCAGTTAAGTCCGCGCCTAACCGATGACTAGCCCTTCCTGCCCGGCGGAGGGGCGCTTTTCTGGACGTATGAGCTGCCCGCCGCGACAGCGATCGGCGCAAATTGGCACCCGCTCTTAATTGGCCGGCTCTTTTTTCCGCAATCATTTTGGCCTCGCCGGCCGGGAAATTCTCTGCCAGGCGTTGAAAATCGTCAGCCAATCGGAGCCAACACCCCTCGATACTTTCGTCAAATCTCTTGCGCATGCTTGTACTCCAACGCTCGACATTGGAACGCTTACAAAATGCCACAAAATTCACTCACCGTCACCGCAATTAATTAATAATCGATCAATTTTATTAATTCACTCCCTGGAGTTAACGAAAATTAAAATACGAAGAAATTAATCCTACTCGCAATTTGCTCACGAGACGGCTTCATATAGAACCTGCCCCCGCACGCGGAAGGAGAAGGACGGCCGGTTAATGGGTCCTTCGAGGCGTCACCACATCGTAGATCTCGCAATCTTCGGGTATATGGATCAGCTGGAGCCGAAATCGCCCCTTCGCTAAGGCCTCATGTCGTCGGCCAATATCTCGCCACAGGCACAATTAACAGGGCATCCCAGCTGACGTGCACTGCACGGACTGCATCACGGCGTTAAAGACGGTGTGTTGGCTGGGTTGGCGGAACGTGAGGGGCCAGATTGTCGACGCGCCCATGGGGCAACAGAGGCCGATACTCAAACCGTTTTCCTCCGGGGAGGACCGCCTTGTCGGATTAGGATGAGTGCTGTGTAACAGTCCTTATGGACAGCAATAAGTACAGTACTCAAGTTGAACGGCTGGGAGTTGTTGAAACCGGCCGACGTCGACGCTGGACGGATGACGAGAAGCTCAAGATCGTTCTGGAGAGCATGCAGGCGCCACGGGCGATCTCGTCGACGGCGCGGCGGTACGGCATCTCGCGTTCGCTTTTGCTGAATTGGCGACGATCGTTCTGCACGGAGCCGGAAGGCGCTGCGGGGCAGAGATCTAGCTTTGTGCCGGCGATGGTCGTGGCGGATCCGATGCCTCCCCCCCCCCCCGCGACCCCGACGAGCGGCCATATGGTAATCGAGATCGGAAAGAATCGTCGCGTCATCGTCGATGCCGGCGTCGATGCGGCCGCGCTGGCGCGGGTGCTCGCCATTCTGGAGCTCCGATGATCCCGATCGCGGCAGGTGTGCGGATCTGGATTGCCAGTGGCCACACCGACATGAGGAACTATGCGCCGACCATGATTATGCGGAGTCGGCGATCTTTCAACCAAGATTTACCCACCTTTCTCGTCGGTTAGGTCAGGCACGGTCGTCACCGATCACCGCATAACTATGATCCCTTGCGATGTCGAACATCACAAGGAGAGTAAAAATGCGCGAGGAAGATCATTGTCGCTGGTTTCTTGATCCCGGTCCGCTGGCACCGTGGATCGACCGGTTCGGTGCGGAACTGGCCGGCCGCCGTTATTCACGGTTGACCATCTCAGGCTACACCGATGCAGCCCGGCACTTCGCTGCCTGGGTCAACAGCGCATCGACGCCGATCCAGATGGTCGATGCCGATTCACTTCGGCGTTTCGCCGACCATCGTTGCGAGTGTTCCGGTGGGCGGCGATGGTCGCGCATCTCGACCAAGTATTTCCGGCGCGCCAAGCGCTTCTATACCTTCCTGCAGGATATTGGTGTTGCGCCAGCAGCGGCCTCGCTGCCCCCGGCTCCGACCCATCCCTTGCTTGACGACTATCAGCGATGGTTGCGCGTTCACCGCGGGCTTTCGGAACGGACGGTTACTCGCCATCGTCGTCTCCTGACCAAGCTGCTGCCGGCGCTCGGTGAAGCCCACGATTATAGCGCGGCTCTCATCCGCGGCGTGGTGCGGGAGTGGCGAGAGCGAACGGGTCCCGCGGACCTCAGAACGATAACCAGTGCGTTACGTAGCTATTTGCGTTTCCTGGCCGCCGCGGGTCTCTGCCGGCCCAACCTCGATCATGCCATCTCGCCCGTTGTGCAATGGCGGCTTTCGTCATTGCCGCGATACCTGTCGGCAAACGATGTCGAACGTGTCGTCGCTTCGTGCGATCAGCTATCCAACGGTCGGCTCCGTGACCGGGCGATCCTGCTTCTTCTGGCGCGCCTGGGCCTTCGGGCGGGTGACGTCGCCGCGCTAAAGCTTCATGATCTCGATTGGGCAGCCGGCATGGTGCATGTGAGCGGCAAGGCCCGGCGCCAAGTGCGTCTTCCGCTTCCGCAGGATGTTGGCAACGCCGTTTTGGCCTATATCGAGCAGGAGCGGCCTCGTGTCGGAGAGCAGACCGTTTTCCTCACGATGATTGCCCCATACAAGCCGTTCGCGATCTCGAGCTCTATCTCGACCATTGTCGCCCATGCCTTGAAGCGGGCGGGGATTACGGATGCCCCGTCGACGGGAGCGAGCCTGCTTCGTCATTCCGCTGCAACCGCCATGCTGCGGTCCGGCGCCACGCTCGAGGCGGTGGGCACGGTGCTTCGGCACCGCTCGCTCGATATGACCGCGCACTACGCGAAGGTGGATATCGCCATGCTTGAGCGGATCGCTCAGCCCTGGCCGGGAGAGTTGGCATGCTGAGCAAGCTCCTCGCCGATCACACCGCGCTCCAACAGGCCCTTGGCTTCAAGTTCCGAACGCCGGGCATCTGCGGGCCGATCCGGCCGAAAAACTCGAGATGCTGGGCGCCCTGGCGCCTCTCGGTATCAAGCCCGGCAAATTCCGACCGCCCGATAAGCTGATTCTGATGCTTGGCTCGCGCTAACCGCATCCGTTATGCGGAGTCGATATGGGTATAGTGAGCACAATTACGTGCTTCTTTCGCACCGACTCCGCATAATCATGGTCGGCGCATAGTTGCGGTTATGTGGAGCTCCACATAAGAGGAAGGGTATGAATGGCCTGGCGTTGCTGGTACAGGAGGGCCTCGGCCGCGATCCGTTTGCGGGCGACGTCTTCGTGTTCCGCGGTCGCGCCGGTTCGTTAATTAAAGCCTTGTGGCATGACGGGATCGGGCTGTCGCTCTACGCCAAGCGGCTGGACCGTGGGCGGTTTGTCTGGCCGGCGACGGTGGATGGCGTGGTGGCGCTGAGCGCGGCACAGATGAGTTATCTGTTGGAAGCGATCGACTGGAGAAATCCGCAACACACCTGGCGACCGCAGAGCGCGGGCTAGGCTTAAAAAAGTTCTGAGGTGCAGAAGAAAGTCGCCGCAAATCGCTGATTTTGTGATTCCATCGGCTTCATGAAAGCTGGTGTTGAAGCCCTGCCAGACGACGTCGAGGCGCTGAAAGCGGCCTTGATGGTCGCACGCGCGGAGGCTGCGGCGGCCCGGGCTCAACAATCCGATGACCAGGCGCTGATCGCTCATCTGAAGCTGCAGATCGAGAAGCTGAACCGCGATCGCTATGGCCAGCGTTCGGAGCGTACCGCGCGGTTGCTGGATCAGCTTGAATTGACGCTGGAGGAATTGGAGACCGCGGCGACCGAGGACGAACTCGCCGCCGAAATGGCGGCAGCCAAAACTTCGAAGGTGGCGTCGTTCACGCGCAAGCGGCCGTCCCGCAACCCGTTCCCGGATCATCTGCCCCGCGAACGCGTGATCGTGCCGGGACCCGTTGCCTGCAGCTGTTGCGGCGGATCGCGGCTTTCCAGGCTCGGCGAGGAGGTCACCGAGACGCTGGAGGTCATTCCCAAATCCTGGAAAGTGATCCAGCACGTCCGGGAGAAGTTCACGTGCCGGGACTGCGAGAAGATCAGCCAGCCGAGCGATTGCATGGCGACGACACCAGGGTGCCGGTTCTGGCCAAAGGCAAGACCGATACTGGCCGGATCTGGGTCTACGTGAGGGACGACAAGCCGTTTGGAGGGCCCGCGCCGCCGGGGGCGGTGTTCTATTACTCGCGTGACCGGGCCGGCAAGCATTCCCCAGGCGCACCTGGCCAATTACACCGGGATCTTCCAGGCTGACGCCTATGACGGCTATCGCAAGCTTTACCAGCCAGGGCGCGCGTCTGGTCCGATCCTGGAAGCCACCTGTTGGGTCCATGCCCGGCGTCCGTTCTTCGTGATGGCGGATCTGGCCGAGAACGCCCGTCGCAAGGCGCAAGGCAACAAGCCGGCGGTGATCTCGCCGCTGGCGCTGGAAGCGGTCCGCCGGATCGATGAGCTGTTCGAGATCGAGCGGACGATCAACGGACAAAGCCCTGAAAGGCGCAGGGCCGTTCGACAGGAGCTCAGCGCGCCGCTGGTCGCCAATCTGGAGGCCTGGATGCGTGAGCAGCGCGCCAAACTCTCGCACGGCAACGATGTCGCCAAGGCCATGGACTACATGCTCAAGCGCTGGATCGCGTTCACGCGCTTCCTCGAAGATGGCCGCATCTGCCTGTCCAACAATGCCGCTGAGCGCGGCGTGCGCGGTATCGCCCTTGGGAGAAAATCCTGGTTGTTCAGCGGCTCTGACCGTTGTGGTGAGCGGGCCGCGGTGATGTACAGCCTGATCGTCACGGCCAAGATGAACGATATTGATCCGCAGGCCTGGCTCGCCGACGTTCTGAGGCGCATCGCCGAGCATCCGGCCCAAAAACTCGACGAATTGCTGCCCTGGAATTGGCATAAGCCCAGCGCGCAGGCCAGTCAGGCCGCCTAACCATGGCCGCATGGCCGGAAGCAGCTACGTCTTCACGATCAGCCGTGTCGCCGAAATCTGCGATCAGTTCGGTGGCAGCGCCTCGGAAATCTCCTGCGCCTCGTTTGCATCGGCGAAGACCTCCTCGCGGATCACGCGCATCGTCACCTGATGAAGGTCGGCTTGCAGAGCTTGGTCAAGTTCGGAAAACTCGGGCCACAGGACTTGGTCGAGAAACCGCTTCGGCGCCCTGATCATGACCGTGTTGCGCCACTGCCGATAATAGCGGTAGGGCTTCATGCCATAGCGTCGGCACAGTGCAAGAAACAAATGGCGCGACCATTGATCAGGCATCGAGAACTGCATCTCAATCGACGGATCCTGCCGGCTGAGTTCGCCTAGACGCGCCCGGACACGTTCCAGCGCGGCCTCCGCAGCGAGCCGTTCGCCGGCCGTCCCGGCCCCAGCGAACGGGGCCTCGATCTTCCGCAACTTCTCGCGCAAATGGGATTCGGTCGACATCGGTCGTCTCAGAGCCGGACTGAAAAAGAAGCTGAGTGATTTCAGCCAGTTGTGGTTCCTTCGGATTTGCGAAGATTCGAGGGAGAGCACGATGGGCTGGACTGAAATCACTCGTCGACATTATAGACGCGAGGGCTTGCGGTATGAAAGCGATACGACGGATGCAGAGTGGTTTGTGATGGAGCCGCTTCTGCCGCCTGCTTCAGCG
>JAQGKA010000676.1 GCA_028290355.1 Tardiphaga sp.
GGCGAGTTGTTGCCGAAGCGGCTGGCGCAGATGATCGCGGACAAGATCGCCGGGCCGCCAAGGCTGGCGGATTTTTCCGACAAGTTGTTGATGACGGTCGTCGCCGCTGTCAAGGAATGGCGGGTACGGCCGAACGGTACCGAGGGTTATCGCACCGCCGAAGTGACGCTCGGTGGCGTCGATACCACGGAATTGTCGTCAAAAACCTTCGAGTCGAAATCCGTGCCGGGGCTGTATTTCATCGGCGAAGTGGTTGATGTCACCGGCCATCTTGGCGGCTTCAATTTCCAGTGGGCGTGGTCGTCCGGCGTTGCCGCGGGTCGCCACGTCTAGTCTATACTGGAGACGGATCGAACAGCGGGAGCGTCATGATCTATCGCCACGCCATCGGAGTGCAGACGCACGTCTTTGCGGATCTGCGCGATCTCCTGGCCAAAGCAACGCCGCCGCGGTCGGGGGACCGGCTGGCCGGCGTCGCCGCCGAAACCGCCGAGCAGATGATCGCGGCGCGGATGGCGCTGGCCGATGTGCCGCTGCAGCAGTTCCTGCAAGAGGCCGTGATTCCTTACGAGGACGACGAGGTCACCCGGCTGATCATCGACAGCCACGATGCTGCGGCTTTCGCCGCCGTTTCTTCGCTCACCGTCGGCGGTTTTCGCGACTGGCTGCTGTCGGATGCCGCCACGCCGGAGGTTCTGCAAAACCTCGCGCGCGGGATCACGCCGGAAATGGCGGCGGCGGTGTCGAAACTGATGCGCAACCAGGATCTCATCCTGGTGGCCAAGAAGTGCGAGGTCATCACCCGCTTCCGCAACACCATCGGCCTGCGCGGCCGGATGAGCGTGCGGCTGCAGCCGAACCACCCGTTCGATGACGCCCGCGGCATCACCGCCTCGATCCTCGATGGGCTGATGCTGGGCTCGGGCGACGCCTGTATTGGCATCAACCCGGCCAGCGACGATCCCGCGGTGCTTGGCGGGCTGGTGCGGCTGCTTGATGACGTCATCACGCGGCTGCAGATCCCGACCCAGAGCTGCGTGCTGGCCCATGTCACCACCACGCTTGATCTGATGAACCAGGGCTGTCCGGTTGATCTGGTGTTTCAGTCGATCGCCGGTACCGAGGCTGCCAACCTCAGTTTCGGGATTGATCTTGCGATTCTGCAGGAAGCTTACGAGGCCGGGCTGTCGCTCAAGCGCGGCACGCTCGGCAGCAATGTGATGTATTTCGAGACCGGGCAGGGCTCCGCGCTCTCGGCCAATGCCCATCACGGCGTCGATCAGCAGACGTGCGAGGCGCGGGCCTATGCGGTGGCGCGGGACTTTGCGCCCTTGCTGGTCAACAGCGTGGTCGGCTTTATCGGCCCGGAATATCTCTATGACGGCAAGGAAATCATCCGCGCCGGGCTGGAGGATCACTTTTGCGGCAAGTTGCTCGGCCTGCCGCTGGGCGTGGACGTCTGTTACACCAACCATGCCGAAGCCGATCAGGACGACATGGACAATCTGCTGACGCTGCTGGCCGCGGCGGGCGTCAGCTTCATCATGGGCGTGCCGGGCGCCGACGACGTGATGCTGAATTATCAGTCCACCTCGTTCCACGATGCGCTCTATGTCCGCGACCTGTTTGGCCTGAAGCGGGCACCGGAATTCGACGACTGGCTGCGGCATGTCGGGCTTGCCGGCGCTGATTTTCGCATCAAGGGCAACGATGGCTTGCTGCCGGAGCTGGCGTCGCGGCTGATCGCCTGACGACGTCAGCAAACTGTCACACGGCGATGACGCTTCTTGCGCAGTGCGCCTCAGTCCGGTCACTTGATCGTCACCGCCGCCACAATCTTGAAGAATTTGTAGCCCAGCTTTGAGAGCCATGATTAGATCGGTCGCGACGCTTTAACAGGAGTGGAACGGCTGTATCTCTAAGAAGTTAGACCGAACGTCGAGCGGGGCCAATGCAGGGCTCGCTGACGCATTCGCAGAGGAAAATGGATGAGAGCTGAGGGCAGGCAAACGGCACGGCGCATATTGTGCGTCTTTCCGCGATACACGTCTTCATTTGGCACATTTGAATATGCCTATCCTCTCACAGATGGCGTCCAAGCCTTCATGCCTCCGCAGGGCCTGCTGCTGATCGCCGCTTACATGCCTGCGGATTGGGACGTTCGCTTCATCGACGAGAATATCCGGCAGGCCACGGCGGAAGACTTTCTGTGGGCCGAAGCTGTCTTCGTTAGCGGCATGCACATCCAGCGCACGCAGATGAACGACATTTGCCATCGCGCCCACGCGTATGATCTCGCGGTGGCGATCGGCGGCCCGTCGGTCAGCTCTTGCCCGGAATACTATCCGGCGTTCGACTATCTGCATTGCGGCGAACTCGGCGATGCCACCGACCGGTTGATCGATATCCTCGCCGCGGACACGTCGCGCCCCGACCGCCAGGTTGTGCTGAAGACCGCCGACCGCCTCGACATGACCAAGTTTCCGATTCCGGCCTATGAGCTGGCGGAAATTCCGCGCTACTTCCTCGGCTCGATCCAGTATTCCAGCGGTTGCCCGTATCAGTGCGAATTCTGTGATATCCCCGGTCTCTACGGCCGCAACCCGCGGCTGAAGACACCGCAGCAGATCACCGCCGAACTCGACAAGCTGCTCGAATGCGGCATCATGGGCTCGGTCTATTTCGTCGATGACAATTTCATCGGCAACCGCAAGGCCGCGCTCGACCTGCTGCCTCATCTGGTCGAATGGCAGCACAAGACCGGCTTCGTGCTGCGCTTCTCCTGCGAGGCCACGCTGAACATCGCCAAGCGGCCGGAAATCCTGGCGCTTATGCGCGACTCGTTTTTCGGCACCATCTTCTGCGGCATCGAAACGCCAGATCCTGAAGCGCTGCATGCGATGAAGAAGGATCACAACATGATGGTCCCCATCATGGAAGCGATCGAGACGCTGAACAGCTTCGGCATGGAAGTGGTGTCCGGCATCATTCTCGGCCTCGACACCGACAAGCCGGAGACTGGCAAGCACCTGCTGGAGTTCGTCGACGCCTCGCACATTCCGCTGCTCACCATCAACCTGCTGCAGGCCTTGCCGCAGACGCCGCTGTGGGATCGGCTGAAGAAGGAGGGCCGTCTGATCGAGGACGAGGGCCGCGATTCCAACGTCGACTTCCGGCTGCCTTACGACGATGTCGTAAAAAGCTGGCGCAGCGCGATGGGCAGCGCCTATCAGCCTGATAAGTTGATGGAGCGCTACGAATACCAGATCCGCAACACCTACCCGCACCGGGTGCAGCCGCCAGCCTCGCGCGAACGGCTGTCGTGGAAGAACATCCGGCTTGGCCTCATCATGCTGCGCAACATCTTCTGGAAGGTCGGCATTCTCGGCGACTACAAGGCAGTGTTCTGGAAGTTCGCGCTGCGGCGGCTGGCGCGCGGCGAGCTCGAATATCTGATCTCCTCGATCATGGTCGCGCATCACCTGATCAATTTCGCGCGTGACGCCTCCGGCGGCCATACCAACGCGTCGTATTATTCGCTGAAGTTGCAGGATGCTGTTCCGGCCGAATAGGCGGGTGGCACAAGGCGTCGTCATGAACGATCAAAACAATATGACGCCGCGCCGGTCGATCGCCGAGTTGCGGGCGCTGACCCCGGCGCGGGTCGGGCTCGGCCGGGCCGGCGCCAGCCTGCCGACGCGGGCGCTGCTGGATTTCACTCTGGATCATGCCCGGGCGCGGGATGCGGTGCATTCGCCGTTCGATGTCCAGGCGATTGTCGCTGCGCTTTCCGGGCTCGGGCTGGAAACGCTGGCGCTGTCGAGCCAGGTGCCTGACCGCACGGACTACCTGAAGCGCCCCGACCTCGGCCGAAAACTCGACGCCGAATCGCTGCGGTTGCTAGCGCAGCGTGACGGCGCCGCCTGCGACGTGGCGATCATGGTCGGCGACGGCCTGTCGCCCGCTGCCGTCAACGCGCACGCCGTTGGCCTCGTTCAAATCTTGCTGCCGAGGCTCTCCGGGCTCGCCATCGGCCCCGTCGTGATCGCCAGTGGCGCGCGCGTCGCGCTGGGCGACGAGATCGGCGCGCTGCTGAAGGCGCGAATGACCATCATGCTGATCGGCGAGCGGCCTGGCCTGTCGGCACCGCACAGTCTTGGCGGTTACCTGACCTTCGCTCCGAAGCCTGGCCTGACCGACGCCGAGCGCAATTGCGTTTCCAATATCCAGGCCGCGGGCCTCAGTTATGACGCGGCGGCCGTCAAGATCGCGTGGCTGGCACGCGAGGGGCTGGCGCGGGGCGCGACCGGCGTCGCGCTGAAAGATGAAAGTGGCCTGCAACCGGCGTTGCCGTCGATCGCCCCCTCGCAGCCGGCCTGAGACAACGCGAATTTTCGCCGCATTTGTGGCCTGAAACGGGTTTGGCCGGAGCCCGCCGCCTTGCGAGATGTCGTGCAGACCTGCTACATCTCCTCGCGGCAAATTTACTGCATGTTTTCAAGGGCTAGCGCTGTTCGGACCGCCCGACCACAGCCTCATTGGTGCCCACGACGCTTGCTAGGCAGACGCCGCCGACGACAGGACTGGATACCGCATGCACGACAAGAGTTCCCCCGATGCCGACCTCAAGGGATTGGGACGGCGTCCCGTCAGCATCGCGTTCGGCCTGGAGCGCATCGGCCTGATCGCGGTTCGCGCGCCCGTGGTGTCCTGCCTGATTTTGCTGGCGCTGGTGATCGGCGCCGTCTTCGGAATCCAGCGCATTAAGATCGACGATTCCCTGAGCCAGCTGTTCCGCTCCAATTCCAAGGAATACCGGCAGTACGAGGAAGTCACAAAACGCTTTCCCTCCAGCGAGTTCGATGTGCTCGTGGTGGTCGAAGGCAAGACCCTGCTGGCCCGCGACAATCTCGAAAAGGTCCGCGACCTTGTCACCGACCTGCAACTCGTCGATGGCGTCCGCGGGCTGATCTCGTTGTTCTCGGCACGTCAGGCGCCGGCGCCCGGCAAATTGCCGGCGGCGCTGTTTCCGTCGGAACTGCCGCAGGGCGCCGATTACGACAAATTCATCGAGACCGTGAAGGGGAACGAGATCATCCGCGGCAAGCTGCTGTCCGATGACGGCACCCTGGCGCTGGTGGTGCTGTCGCTCGATCCCGCAGTGGTCAGCAACAACAAGCTGACAAAGGTCGTTGGCGACATTCGCAAGATCATGAACGACGATCTGGCCGACAGCGGGCTGACCAAGCAACTGTCAGGCGTGCCGGTGATGCAGCTCGAAATCCGCAACGCGGTCGAGCGCGACGGCCTGATCTACAACGTCGCCGGCATTCTGGCGGGCTGTCTGATCGCGATCATCTTCTTCCGAAAAGTCTCGTTCATGATCGTCGCGGCGTTTCCGCCGCTGCTGGCGATCCTGCTGGCGCTGGGCGCGCTGGGCTGGGCCGGCTTCAGCCTCAACATGTTCCTCAACGTGATGACGCCGCTGATCATGGTGATCAGCTTCTCGGATTCGATGCAGCTGACCTTTGCGGCGCGCGACCGGCTGATCGCCGGCGAGGACAAATATTCGGCGTTCAAGAATGCCGTGCTGGTGGTGGGCCCGGCCTGCGTGCTGACCCATGCCACCGCCGGCATCTCGTTCCTGGCGTTGCAATTCTCGGATTCGGATCTGATTCGCGCCTTCGGCGAGGCCGGGCTTGCCGCCACGGTGATCGCGCTGCTTGCGGTGCTTTCGCTGGTGCCGGTGTTCGGCGTGCTGCTGGTCCGCAACGAAAAGATTTTTGCCGCCAAATTCCAGAAGGCCGATGCCGGTGTAACCGCGCTGCGCGCGTTCTGCTACTGGATCGCGGTGCGTATGGTCGGCCGTCCCGGCCTGTTCAGCCTGATTTCCGTGGTGCTGGTCGGCGGTCTCGCCGTCGTCTACGCCAATCTGGAGCCGCGCTATCGCCTCGCCGATCAGGTGCCGGACAAGGAGCAGGCGGTGGCCGCCAGCGGCCGTCTCGACGCCAAGCTCACCGGCGCCAATCCGATCGACGTGCTGGTCGAATTCCCCAAGGGGCAGACGCTGTATTCACCGGAAACGTTGCAGACTATCGCCGACGTGCATGCGCTGGTCGAGAAGCAGGCCGGCGTCGGCAATGTCTGGTCGCTGGAGACGCTGCGGCGCTGGCTTGCCGAGAAGGCCGGGAGTAACGATGTCGCGACGCTGAAGGAATATGTCAGCGTGATCCCCGAGCATCTGGTGCGGCGCTTCATTTCTGCCGATCAGACTGCGGTGGTCGTCTCCGGCCGGGTGCCTGATCTCGATTCCAGCGCGATCCTGCCGGTGGTCGAAAAGCTCGACGACCTTCTCAACGAAGTTCGCAAGAAGCATCCGGGTTACGAGGTCGCGGTGACTGGCCTGTCCGCGATCGCGGCGCGCAACAGCGCCAGCATGATCGAAAAGCTGAACCGCGGCCTGACCATCGAATTCGCGCTGGTGGCGATCTTCATCGGCCTCGCCTTCCGCTCCTGGGTAGTCATGTTCGCGTGCATCCTGCCGGGCATCTTCCCGGTGGTGCTGTCCGGCACGGTGCTGTGGCTGCTCGGGGAGGGGCTGCAATTTGCCAGCGTGGTGGCGCTGACGGTGTCGTTCGGCCTCGGCCTCAGTGCGACCATCCACTTCCTCAACCGCCTGCGGCTCGAGGATACGCCGGGCACCGATCCCGCCATCGCGGTGGAGCGTGCGACGGTGCTGGTCGGACCAGCGCTGATCCTGACTACGGTGGTGCTGGCCTGCGGCCTCGTGGTGACGGTGTTTTCGGACCTTCCGTCGCTGCGGCTGTTCGGTTGGCTCAGCGCGTTTGCGATGGTCGCGGCGCTGATCGCGGATCTCTTCATCCTGCGGCCGACCGCGATGTGGCTGATCAATCTGCAGCAGCGAATTACCGGGACCTCGGTGCTGACGAAGCCGGCGGAGTAGCAGGCATCGCTCCCTCAAGAAAAAGCCCCCGGATCCGATCTGGGGGCTTTTTTCGTTGAATGTGGAGTGGCGTCAGCCCTTGATCATGTTGATCGAGACGCCGCGGATTTCGCCCTTCGAGCTGATCGACACCGACTGCTTGTTGCCGCGGGTCGTCAGCGTGATATTGGCGGCGAAGCCGGCGGCTTCGACGAACACGTCGATCTGGCCGCCGCCAGCGCGGCCTTGCAGGTTACCGAAGACGTTGCGGCTGGCTTCGCTCCAGCTGCCGGTGACGTTGTTGCCCTGGCTGGTGACGTTGCTGCTGAGGTCGAACTTGTAGCTGTCGCTGGCGCAACGAAGGGTCTGCGCCAAGGCGCTGCCACCGCCCTCGACGCGGTAGGTTGCCCTGCAGCGGATCCGTTCCGTCGTCCCGTCCGACAGCGAAACCGTGCCATTGCCGTTCCACGACCCGTCAAATCCGGCGAAGGGGCCCGACTGGGCCTGACTTGCGGACACCGACAGCATCAAAATGGCGCCGGCACCGGCGGCTCTGATCGCCTGTCCCAACAACTTCGCAGCTAACGGTTTCATGTCGCTTTTCCCACAAATGGCGCTGTTCACCAGAGATATGTCGCGCCGCATCGAAGTTTAAGTGTCGCCGCGCCACTTTAGGTTCAATTGGATTATCACAGCTGAAAGTACCCCGTCACCGGCGGTAGCGCTGAAAGTTCCGTGACCGGGAAGCTATGGTAAGCGGCAGCAGAACCGATTTGGCCGCAATTGCGGGTGGCTTTTGACGCGCTTCGATATTCTGTGGCTTCATTGCATCCATCGACGCTAATCCGCCTAAGTGCCTGAAGATAAGGCCGCACTGGCGATGCGAACGTTTCTGTTTATGCTATGCACCATGCGGGCTGAAATCTCGTCACCATACTGAAGGAAGACAATGGGTAAATTTTTCTTGGTACTGTCCGTGCTTTCCGTATCCGCCTCGACGGGCGCACTGGCTCAGCAGCGCAGTGGTACGGAACAGGAGCAGAAGGCCTGCACGCGCGACGTTCAGCGTTTTTGCCGGCCGCTGATGGATCAGGGCGACCTCATCATTCTGTCCTGCCTCAAGGAAAATCGCCCCAAGCTGTCCAAGGCCTGCGACGCAGTGCTGGTCAGCCACGGCCAATAATCTGACGATGTGACGGGGTTGCGGCTCGTGGCGATGCCGCGAGCCCGCCGCGACGTGATCCGGCCCGCCACGGGCGGCGAAAATCGGTATATTGGCATTGGTTTAGCCCGCGAATTTCCCCTATATGGGGGTTCGCGACCGACCCGCCGCCGGTATCCCGGGATATGGCGGTGGACGGGCCAATCATGTTCCAATCCAACGTAGCCAGTTCCTGATGACCCCTGCGAGCGACCTCCGATCTGGCAAAACCCATCGCGACGAGAATTTTCCGGTCGCGTCGTGGATCATCCATCCGCGCCATCGGGCGCTGATTCTCGCCTTCTACAATTTCGTCCGCACCGCCGACGACATCGCCGACCATGCCACGCTCGATGACGTCAGGAAGCTGGCATTGCTCGACGAGCTTGAGGCCGATCTGCTGGGGCAGGGCGAAGGCCAGCCGGAAGCCGTTGCGCTGCGCGGCGCCCTCGCCACGCGCGCGATGCCGCCGCGCCACGCCCAGGACGTGCTCACCGCGTTCCGGATGGACGTCAACCGGCGGCGCTATGCCAATTGGGACGAATTGATCCACTATTGTTCGTATTCCGCCATGCCGGTCGGGCGCTTCATGCTCGACGTGCACGGCGAGAGCAAAGCCACCTGGGCCGCCTCGGACGCGCTCTGCGCGGCCTTGCAGATCAACAACCACCTGCAGGATTGCGGCGACGATTATCGCGACCTCGACCGCGTCTACATTCCCGACGATACGCTGGCGCGCTACGGCGCGACGCATGCCGACCTCAAGCAGAAGCAGGCGTCGCCGGCGCTGCTGTCCTGCATTCAGGATCTCGCCGACAAGACCGAGACGCTGTTGCGTGAAAGCGACGTGCTGGCGGTGCATGTCGCCGATATCAGGCTCGGCTGCGAGATTTCGGTGATCCAGACCTACGCCTATCAGATCCTGGCGCTGCTGAAGGTCCGCGATCCCCTCAGCCAGCGCGTGCATCTGTCGAAACTTGAACTGGTCGGCTACGGCCTCAGCGGTCTTGCCGCCGGCATCTGGCGCCGCGCCACCGGCAGCGCGCCACTGTCCCGCTCGACGCCCGGCGCATGAACCAGATGAATACCGAACCGGAAAAATGCGAGGCCCAGGGCATCGCGGTGGGCAGCTCGTTTTACGCCGCGATGCGGATTCTGCCGCGTGCGCAGCGCGACGCGATGTTCCAGATCTATAGCTTCTGCCGCCAGGTCGATGATATCGCGGATTCCGATGGTCCGCGCGCCGAGCGGTTGGCGGCCTTGCAGCAGTGGCGCGAAGACATCGACGCGCTCTATGCAGGGCACCCGCCGGCGCGGGTGCGCGACTATGTAGCGCCGATCGCGCAATTCGGCATGCGGCGCGAGGATTTCCTCGCGGTCATCGACGGCATGGAAATGGACGTGCCTGCCGACATCCGCGCCCCCGACGATGCGACGCTCGACCTGTATTGTGATCGCGTCGCCAGTGCGGTCGGGCGTCTCTCCGTCAAGGTGTTCGGCCTGCCGGATGCCGACGGCATCCTGCTCGCGCATCATCTCGGCCGCGCGCTGCAATTGACCAACATCCTGCGCGATATCGACGAGGACGCCGGCATCGGCCGACTGTATCTGCCGCGCGAAATGCTGTTTCACGCCGGCATCACGTCAAGCGACCCCAATGTGGTGATCGCGAGCCCTGCTTTGCCGAAGGTCTGCGCGCCGCTGGTGATGCGGGCGCGGGCGCACTTCGAGAAGTCCGATGAGATCATGAGCCGTAACAAAAGACGCGCGGTGCGGGCGCCGCGGATCATGTCGAAATACTATAGCAAGATTCTGCAGCTGCTGGTGGAGCGTGGCTTTGCGTTGCCGCGCGATCCGGTTCGTCTTGGCAAGGCGTCCAAGGTGGCGATCCTGCTGCAATACGGCATAATCTGATGCAAAAGACAGCTCACATCATCGGTGCCGGAATTTCCGGGCTGGCCGCCGCGGTGCGGCTCGCCAATGCGAATTTCAAGGTCCACGTCCACGAGGCCACGCAGCAGGCCGGCGGCCGCTGCCGTTCTTATTTTGACGCGCAGACGCAGCTGACCATCGATAACGGCAACCATCTGCTGCTGTCTGGTAACAGCCACGCCATCGCCTATGCAAAATCGATCGGTACCGAAGCCGGTCTGGTGGGACCGCAGCGTGCGCAGTTCGCTTTCGCCGATATCAAGACCGGCAAGCGCTGGCAACTCGATCTCGGCGACGGCAAGATTCCGACCTGGTTGTTCGACAAGACACGCCGCGTGCCCGACACCGGCGTCGGCGACTATCTCGCGCTGGCTCCGCTGATCTGGTCATCGCCAAACCGGCTGGTAGGCGACGCCATTCGCTGCGAAGGCGTCCTCTACGACCGGCTGGTACAGCCGTTGCTGCTGGCGGCGCTCAATGTCGATCCGCCGGAAGGCTCCGCCGGTTTGGCGGGCGCGATCGTGCGCGAAACGTTGCTGGCTGGCGGGCAGGCCTGCCGTCCGCTGATCGCGCGCGATGGTCTCAGCGCCGTTCTCGTCGAACCCGCCATCGAGCTGCTGCGCGCCAAGGGCGCCGGCATTCATTTCGGCCATGAGCTGCGCGGCTACACGATGTCCGGCGAGCGCGTCGGCGAACTCAAATTCGGCGCCGACGATACGATCGCACTTGGTGCTGACGACGTCGTCGTGATGGCGGTGCCGCCGCGCGCCGCGACTTCGCTGCTGCCCGGCTTGAAAGCGCCGACAAAATTCCGCGCTATCGTCAATGCGCATTTCCGCTTCGATCCGCCGCCGGGCCTGCCGGCACTGACCGGCGTGGTCGGCGGCATCGTCGAATGGCTGTTCGCGTTTCCGCAGCGGCTCTCGATCACCATCAGCAACGGCGACCGCCTCATCGATATGCCGCGCGAGGAACTGGCGCAGGCGATCTGGGACGACATCCGCAAGACCGCAGGCGTCAAGGGCGAGTTGCCGCCGTGGCAGATCGTGCGCGAACGCCGTGCCACCTTCGAGGCGACGCCTGAACAGAACGCGCTGCGTCCCGGCCCGGTCACCAGTTTCAAGAACCTGTTTCTCGCCGGCGACTGGACGGATACCGGATTGCCCGCCACCATCGAAGGCTCGGTGCGCTCCGGCGATCGTGCCGCGGACCTCGTGCTGGCGATGCGGCAGGCGTGATCGCCAACGAGACTGTTTTACGACGAGTACATAGACATGTTGAACACGATGCCATCGGTCATTCCTGAGGTCACAGTAGAAAACGCGGCGCTCGAAGACAGCATCGCGTCGGCGAAACGTGGCCTGCTCGACTTCCGGCAGCCCGACGGCCACTGGGTGTTCGAACTCGAAGCCGACGGCACGATCCCCTCCGAATATGTGCTGCTGCGCCATTATCTCGGCGAGCCCGTCGATGCCGTGCTCGAAGGCAAGATTGCAGTCTATCTGCTCCGCACCCAGGGTACCCATGGTGGCTGGGCGCTGGTGCAGGACGGGCCCTTCGACATGAGCGCCAGCGTGAAGGCGTACTTCGCGCTGAAGATGATCGGTCACTCCGTCGATGCGCCGCACATGGTGCGGACGCGCGAAGCGATCCGCTCGCGCGGTGGTGCGATCCACAGCAATGTTTTCACCCGCTTCATGCTGGCGATGTTCGGCGTGCTGACGTGGAACAGCGTGCCGGTGCTGCCGGTCGAAATCATGCTGCTGCCATTCTGGTTTCCATTCCATCTCAACAAGATGTCGTACTGGGCGCGTACCACCATCGTGCCGCTGATGGTGCTGGCTGCGCTGAAGCCGCGCGCACAGAACAAGACACAGGTCGGCATCGACGAACTGTTCCTGCAGGACCCGGCCAAGATCGGCAGGACCGCCCGCGCGCCGCATCAGGGCCGCGCGCTGTTTGCGTTCTTCACCGGCATCGACATCGTGCTGCGAGCCGCCGAGCCGTATTTCCCGAAGCGGCTGCGCGCGCATGCGATCGCCAAGGCCGTGGCCTTCATTGAAGAGCGCCTGAACGGCGAGGACGGTCTCGGCGCGATCTATCCGCCGATGGCCAACACCGTGATGATGTACGAGGTGCTCGGCTTTCCCGCGGACTACCCGCCGCGCGCCGTCACCCGTCGCGGCATCGACAGACTGCTGGTGATCGGCGAGGTCGAGGCCTATTGCCAGCCTTGCATGTCGCCGGTGTGGGACACCGCGCTGACGGCTCACGCCATGCTTGAGACCGGCGACGACGCCTTTGGCCCGGCCAAGCAGGGCCTCGACTGGCTGCTGCCGAAGCAGGTGCTCGACGTCAAAGGCGACTGGGCGGTAAAGCGGCCCGACCTGCGACCGGGCGGCTGGGCGTTTCAGTACAACAACGCCTATTACCCCGATCTCGACGACACCGCGGTGGTGATGATGGCGATGGACCGCGCGCGGCGCCAGACCGGAAGCAACGACTACGACACCGCGATCGACCGCGGCCGCGAATGGATCGAGGGCATGCAGAGTCGCGACGGCGGCTGGGCGGCATTCGATGTCGACAACCTCGAATACTATCTCAACCACATCCCGTTTTCCGACCACGGTGCGTTGCTCGATCCGCCGACCGAGGACGTCACCGCGCGCTGCGTCTCGATGCTGGCGCAGCTCGGCGAGACCATCGAAACCAACAAGCCGTTGGCCGACGGCGTCGCCTATCTCCGCCGCACCCAGCTCGCCGAGGGCTCATGGTACGGCCGCTGGGGTCTGAACTATATCTACGGCACCTGGTCGGTGCTCTGCGCCCTCAACGCCGCCGGTGTCGATCATCAGGACCCGGTGATGCGCAAGGCGGTGGCCTGGCTGCTGTCGATCCAGAACGCCGATGGCGGCTGGGGCGAGGATGCGGTCAGCTACCGACTCGATTACAAGGGATTTGAAGCAGCGCCCACCACGGCTTCGCAAACGGCATGGGCCTTGCTTGCCTTGATGGCGGCAGGGGAGGTCGCAAATCCGGCCGTAGCCCGCGGGGTGGGTTACCTGATGGCAACACAGACCGAAAAAGGACTGTGGGATGAGGCCCGTTACACGGCCACCGGCTTTCCTCGGGTGTTTTATCTGCGTTATCATGGCTACTCAAAATTCTTCCCGCTCTGGGCTTTGGCGCGGTTTCGGAATTTGAAGAGCACCA
This sequence comes from Tardiphaga sp., assembly GCA_028290355.1. Taxonomy (GTDB): domain Bacteria; phylum Pseudomonadota; class Alphaproteobacteria; order Rhizobiales; family Xanthobacteraceae; genus Tardiphaga. The sequence goes on from JAQGKA010000676.1 coordinate 13,293, forward strand.
ATAGCAAGACGGTAGGGGTCGGGATGTGATTTTGGCGGCTGGGGGCACTGTTACCGTGGGCGATTCGATTGACCCGCGGCCGGTACTGATCGTGACGGGACTGGTTCAGGAAGCAAAAATTGCAGCCGGGCCTGGAATGACCGTCATCTGCAGCTCCAGCGATCCCGTTCAGTTGCGGGCGCTACTGGCAGGCTTCGACCCCTCGACCGTTCGCGGCGTGATCTCCTTCGGTGTCGCCGGCGGCCTCGATCCCCAGTTGAAATCAGGCGCCGTCGTCATCGCGACCGAAGTCATGGCCGGCGACCGCCGCTGGCCGGCCGCCGAAGCCCTCAGCGAAGAACTGATCGCCGGCGCCGGCGTCGGCCGCCAGAGGGTGTTTCGCGGCGGTCTCGTCGGCGTGGAGAAGGTCGTGACCGGGCAGGCTGGCAAGGCCGCCTTGCGCTCGGAGACCGGTGCGGCGGCGGTCGACATGGAAAGCCATATCGCTGCGGCCTATGCCGCCGAGGCGGGTCTTCCGTTCGCAGCCCTGCGGGTGGTCAGCGATCCCGCCGGCCGCGCGCTGCCGGAACTGGCGACCACCGCAATCAAGCCCAATGGTGACATCGATCTTGGCAAGGTGTTGCGCGGCATTGCCCGTAATCCGCTGACGATCCGTGCGCTGGTCTCGACCGGCCGCGACTTCAATCGCGCGCTGCGCAGCCTGCGGGATTGCCGCAGCTTTTTCCTCGGACAGACCAGCCTCGTCGCCACCGAAATTTAAGAAGCGCTCCGGCTATGCGGCCGGCGGCAATCGATCTTCAACATACCAAAAGAAAAAGGGCGCGACTTTCATCGCGCCCTTTTTCGTCATCGCATCCTGAATGAACTCAGGCGGCCGTCGAGGCCTTCTGCTGTGCCTTCAGCGCGGCTGCTTCGGCTTCGTCCTTGCGGATGTCGGACAGGCGCTTCTGCACTTCAGCGGAGAAAATGTACTGCGCCGGGCGCTGCTTGGTGAGGTCGATTTCCGGCGCCATCGGGCCGGTGGTCTTGACGCCGCGCATGGCGACCCAGAGCGCCTTGAACGGGTTGCTGATGGCGGCATCGGCTGCGGTCGGCTCGTAGCCGCAATGGGCCATGCAGTCGGCGCACTTTTCATACTTGCCGGTGCCGTAGGTTTCCCAGTCGGTGGTGTCCATCAATTCCTTGAAGGTCTTGGTGTAGCCTTCGCCGAGCAGGTAGCAGGGCTTCTGCCAGCCGAAGATGTTGCGCGCCGGCATGCCCCAGGGCTTGCACTCGTATTCCTGATTGCCGGCAAGGAAGTCGAGGAACAGGCCGGAATGCATGATGTTCCACTTCTTGCCCTTGCCGAGCGCGAAGACGTCACGGAACAGCTTCTTGGTCTTGGTGCGGTTCAGGAAGTGCTCCTGATCGGGCGCACGCTCATAGGCGTAGCCCGGCGACATCGAGACGCCGACACCCAGCTCCACGGTGTAGTCGAGGAACTTGGCGATGTCCTCGGCGGCGTGGCCGTCGAAGATGGTGGCGTTGACGTTGACGGCGAAGCCCTTGGCCTTGGCGGCCTTGATCGCGGAGATGGCGCGGTCGAACACACCCTTCTGCGACACGGCCTTGTCGTGGTGATCCTTGAGGCCGTCGAGATGCACCGAGAAGAACAGGTACGGCGACGGCGTGAACAGATCGAGCTTCTTCTCCAGCAGCAGCGCGTTGGTGCAGAGCGAGACGAACTTCTTGCGCTCGACCAGGCCGCG
>JAQGKA010000009.1 GCA_028290355.1 Tardiphaga sp.
GACTAGCCCGCCGATGCCGCCGATGATGAACATTGCGCGCCAGCCGAATATCGGGACCACGAATGACGCCACCAGCAGCGCGGCCGGTAGGCCGGTGACCACGCACACCGCCATCATGCCGAGCCACTTGCCGCGCGATTTTGCTGGCACGAATTCGGTCAGGGTAGAATAGCCGACCACGTTCTCGGCGCCCAGGCCGATGCCCATCACGAAGCGGCAGGCGATGAGAATGGTCATGTTGGGTGCGAACGCCGCCGCCAGCGACGAAATGCCGAACAGCAGCAGGTTGAACTGATAGGTGAAGCGACGGCCGAAGCGGTCGCCGAGAAAGCCGGTCCCGAATGAACCCACCATCATGCCGACAAAGGTTGCCGAGATGAAGATCGCGTTTTGCCCGAGGGTGGAGAATCCAGTCTTCAAGGTAACGCCGAGCACCGTGCCGGCGAGATAGATATCGAAGCCGTCGAAAAACATTCCAATGCCGATCAGCAACATGATCCGGTAGTGGAATGGCCCGATCGGAAGCCGATCAAGGCGGCCTCCGGCGTTTACTGAAGTTGGCATAGGCGTTCTCCCCTTTGTTGGTTGTCATTATCCGGGCGGCGGCGTCTCTAAGGACCTTTGGCAGCCGCCCGCTTTCGCTTTTAGTTCAATCGTTTCTGGCCGGCCGTGTCGCGATACCAGTCAAAATCCTTTTCGGCGGTCGCGACCATCACGCTCTTGGTGTTGAAGTGATTGTCGAAACTTTCCGTGCCAAATTCACTACCGATACCGCTGTCATCAACGCCGCCCCATGGCGATGCCGGATCGAGACGGTGATGGTCGTTGACCCAGACGATGCCAGCCCTGACACGCGATGCCACGCGGTGCGCACGACCGACGTCGCGGGTGCGGATCGCGGCGGCAAGGCCGAACGGCGAGTCATTGGCCAGCTGCAGGGCGTCCGCCTCGTCCTCGAACGGCGTCACCGATGTGAACGGCCCAAACACCTCTTCCTGGAAGATCCGCATGTCGGAGCGGACATCCGCGAACACGGTCGGCTTGACGAAATAACCGCCCTCGTGACCCGGCACGTCGGCCACAACGCCGCCGGTGACAAGCCGCGCACCATCCTCGTGGCCGAAGCGGGAATAGGTCAGCACGCGATCGCGCTGTTTGGCCGAGATCACCGGGCCAAGCTGGGTCGCAGGATCGAACGGGTCGCCGATCCGGATGGACTCGGTCTTGCGCTTCAGCTTCTCGACGAACTCATCGTAGATCGTATCCTGCACAATGTGCCGCGAGGCGCAGACGCAGGTTTGTCCAGCGCCGATGAAGGCGCCGAAGGCGGCATAGTTGACGGCCTGATCGATGTCGAAATCATCGAACACCATCACGGGTGTCTTGCCGCCAAGCTCCATGGTTTGGTGCGCAAACACCTTTGCGGCAGCGCCGCCGGCGATGCGGCCGGCTTCAGTGCCGCCGGTCAGCACCAGCTTGTTGATATCGGGATGCTCGGCCAGCATCTTGCCGGCACTTTGACCAAGACCGAGAACGACGTTGAAGACGCCGGGCGGCAAGCCGGCCTCTGTGAAGATCTGCGCCAGCTTCAGCGTGGTCAGCGGGGTATATTCCGACGGCTTGACGACCGTGGTGCAGCCCGACGCCAGCACGGCGGCGAGCGACTTGCACATGATCATCAGCGGATGATTGAACGGCGTGCAGTTGGCGACAACGCCGATCGGCGTGCGCAAGGTGTAGTTCAGATAGTCGCCTTCGACCGGGATCACGGAGTCGCGGCGTGCCAGCGCCAGACCGGCAAAGTAGCGGAAGAAATCCGGCAGCCGGCCGAGCTGGGCGCGTGTCTCGTTCAAGGGCCGACCATTGTTCAATGTCTCGAGGCGATAGAGCGTATCGAGATTGGCCTCGAACGCATCGGCCAGCCTGTTCACCAGGCGGGCACGGCTGCGGACATCCATGCCGCCCCATTCACGCCCCTCGAACGCCGCGCGGGCGCTCTTCATCGCACGATCAATGTCTGCGGCAGACGAATTGGGAATCCGCGCGATGATCCCTCCGGTTGCCGGATTGCGCACGTCGAGCAGCGTTCCGTCGCCAGCCTCGATCTGCCGCCCGTCGACGAAATTGCCGTGCGTTTCAACGTCTGAAACCGCGGGTGTTGCGGGACTATTCATGCTGGTCTCCCTTAGATAATGACCGCGTTCCTGGCCAAGGCAGGCAAGACGCGCTTTTCGGTTTTTTGGATATGAGCCCGGATGATCCGGCCGGCGCCGCGCCCGTCGCGACGCTGCATCGCATCGATCAGGTCGGCATGTTCGGCAACGAGCTGTGCGGGATCGTGGCCCTTGACGTTGGCAAGGCTGACGCGAACGAGGCGATCGGCCTGCTCGATCAGGTCGCAGGCGGCGACGGCCATGCGCCGATTCCCGGAGGCGTAGGCCAGCGCCGAATGGAAGGCGCGATTGTAGGCGATGAACTCTTCGCGGTTGCCGGAGAACGACCGGAACTCGTCGAGCGCCAACAGAACTTCCGCGGACGCATGCTCGATCGCCTCGGCCACGCAGGCCGGTTCAAGCGCAAGACGAAAGCGCAGCAGGTCGCGCGCGTCCCCCAGCGAAATCGGATTGACCCGGTATCCCTGTCGCGGCTGAACCGTCACCAGATGCTCGCGCTCCAGCCGCAGCAAAGCTTCGCGAACCGGCTGACGGCTGACGGCATAACGCTCGGCGAGCTCCTGCTCGCGCATATCATCACCCGGCGCCAACCGGCACGTCAGGATATCGTCTCGCAGCGAATCATAGACATTATCGCGCAAAAGCATGGATCACCCTCGAATTTCCGGGCAATTTCTGGCACGCGTGAAATATCACGTCAATCCGGAAAAGGCTTGAACTCGGCAAAAATCTCCGTATCACTGGATTGTGCGCCCGAAACGAACGAGGATTCGATGAACCAGATTTTTGCCGACGGTACCGTCAACGCCGAAATACTCGGCGAAGGACCGCCGCTGGTTCTTTTCCATTCGCTGCTGTCCGACCGCACAAGCTTCGACCCCATCGTTCCCAGCCTCGCCGCCAGCTTCCGCGTTATCGTTCCCGAATTGCCCGGCTTCGGATCGTCGCACGTCGTCGATGGAGGCCTCGCCGCTGTCGCGGACCGCATGGCAGCGTTCGTAAGCGAGGCGGCCGCCGGACAGGACGCCATCGTTCTCGGGAACGGATATGGCGGTTTCGTCGCCCTGCAGATGGCGATCCGCCATCCCGGCATCGCCAAGCGGATGATTCTGGCGGACTGCGGTGCCGCGTTTTCGGAGCCGGGCCGCGATGCCTTTCGCGGCATGGCGTCCGCAGCGCGCACCAAAGGTCTCGAAGCAATCACGCCGGTCGCCATGCGACGGCTCTTTGCGCCTGAATACCAGGACGCGCATCCGGACCTGATGCGCCAACGCCAGGCCGCCTTTCTCCGTACTGACGTTGACGTTTTTCACGCGGCGTGCATGTCGCTGGCGCAGCTCGATCTACGCCCAGAACTATCGAAGGTCACGGTGCCCGTGCTGGTTCTCGTCGGCGGTCAGGACGAAGCCACCCCACCGCCGATGTCGGAAGAGCTGAACGCAAGCTTGTCCAACTCACGCCTGACCATTCTGAAAGGCTGCGCCCACGTTCCGCAATTACAGGCGCCCGAGGCCTTTCTGGACGCGATTGGCAGTTTTCTGTTCGAAGGTACGAAAATACGCGCAGCCTGACGCGCTGACGCTTTCAGGCGCGCAGACCGTCCTTTACTGAAATCCGGTGCTGAGACGTTTACGCAGGAATGTGACGAACATTTGCACGTTGCGTGGCACGTGGGGAGCATAGGGCCGGATCGCGAACAACTGGTCGCCGAATGCGCCCGCCACGCGCCACTCCGGCAGCACGATCTGCAGCTTGCCGGAGCGGATGTCATTCTGCGCGCTGAAATCCGGCACCAGGGCGATGCCGAGTCCTCCCAACGCGGCTTCGCGCAGGGCTTCGCTATTGTTGGCCGCAAAGCTGCCCGCGATCTGCAGGGTTACGCGGTCGCCCTTGCCTTTCTTTGGCTCGAGCGTCCACGTCGGCACGACGCTGCCGCGTAAATAGTGCAGGCAATCATGGCTGCTGAGATCGCCCGGCACGGTGGGCGTCCCACGTCGGCGAAGATAGCTGCGGCTGGCCACCAGCAAGGAGTCTGTCGGACACAGCCGCCAGGCGACGTGCGTGTCCGGAACGCTGGCGACATGCCGTACCGCCAGATCGAACCCCTCTCGCGCCAACGAGCTCAAGTGATCGGACAGTTCGAGTTCGATGCGAATCCCGGGATAGAGGCGCAAAAATTGAGGGATCAGCGGCACGATCTGCTGACGGCCCAACGCGACCGGAACGGTGATGCGCAGCAGCCCTTGCGGCACACCAGCAAGATCCCTCACCGACGCGAAATTCCGTTCGATCTCCGCGAAGGATGAACGCGTCGTATCCACCAGACGCTGGCCGGCTTCGGTCAGGCGCATGCTTCGCGTCGTCCGTCGTACGAGCGGAACACCGGCGGCCTGCTCCAGCTCGCTGACACGGTGACTCATCGCGGCCTTGCTGACGCCGAGCCGCTCGGCGGCCGCGGTGAAGCTTCCCATATCGGAGAGCACGCCGAGCCAATGTACATGCGACCAGAGGTCATCAACCTTCTTTGTTTTCATGGTTTTATTGTTCGATATTCTGAACAGTAAGTCCAACAATTTGGCATATAGCGGAACGGTCGAAGCCGCTACTGAGGACATCCGGACCAGCCTCAGGAGATGACCATGACCGTTCAGCCATTCACCGCCAGCGACGACGTTGCGCATTTCATCGATGGAAAGCGGGTACCAAGCTCAGGCACCTTTCGCCAGCCGGTCTTCAACCCAGCTCTAGGCAGCGTGGCTCGCCACGTCGCGCTTGGGTCGGTCAGTGACGTCGATGCCGCGGTCAAAAGCGCCAAACGCGCATTCCCCGCATGGGCCGATACACCGCCAATCCGGCGCGCCCGCGTCATGAACAAGTTTCTGCAACTCATGAACGAGCACACCGACACGTTCGCCGCGATGATCACGGCGGAGCACGGCAAGGTGTTCAGCGACGCGCAAGGCGAAGTCGCGCGCGGCATCGACATCATCGAATTCGCATGCGGAATCCCGCAGCTTCTCAAGGGCGATTTCACCGATCAGGTGAGCACCGGCCTCGACAACTGGACCATGCGCCAACCGCTCGGCGTCGTGGCCGGCATCACGCCGTTCAATTTTCCGGTGATGGTCCCCTGATGGATGTTCCCGGTAGCGATCGCCGCCGGCAACTGCATCGTCCTGAAGCCGAGCGAGCGCGATCCCTCCCCGTCGCTGCTGATGGCCGAACTGCTGACACAGGCTGGACTGCCCAAAGGCGTCTTTAATGTCGTGCAGGGCGACAAGACAGCTGTCGATGCGCTGCTTCAGCATGCGGACGTTCAGGCCGTGAGCTTCGTCGGCTCAACGCCCATCGCCCATTACGTCCATCAGCAGGGTTCGCAATTTGGAAAGCGAGTGCAGGCCCTGGGCGGCGCAAAGAACCACATGGTCGTGATGCCGGATGCGGACCTGCCGCAGGCTGTCGATGCGCTGATCGGCGCCGGATATGGCTCCGCCG
>JAQGKA010000015.1 GCA_028290355.1 Tardiphaga sp.
GTTCATGGTCGGGCCTGCCGATATTCATGTTGAACGTCGGCGCGCGAACGCGCCGGATGGAGCGATGTCAGCCGACCACTTTACGTGGCACCGGACGCGCGGCGGTGGCGGCCGGCTTCTTCGGCGCGCCGAGGCACTGGATCGCGATCTCGAGGGAAGCGACGCCTTCCTCACCGGTCACGGCCGGCACGCCGCCGGTGCGAACCGCATCGAGGAACGCCATCAGTTCGGCGCGCAGCGGCTCGTCCTGCCCGACCGGCAGATGCCGCATCGAATAGCTGCCGTCGGTCTTGAAGCCGAAGCACTCGGTGACCTGGCGGGTCAACAGATCGCCCATCACATATTTGCCGCGCGTTGCGACGGTGACGGTGCGCGCCTTGAAGGGCGTCAGCCAGTTGGTGTTGATGTGCGCCAGCACGCCGGAGGCGGTGCGGAACTGCAACAGCGCGATGTCCTCGCGCTCGGCGACGGCGCTGGCGAGCTGCGGCTGAACATCGACGATATCGGATTCGGTGAACCAGCGGATCAGATCGATGTCATGCACGGCGAGATCGATGACGACGCCGACATTGGACATCCGCGGCGGGAACGGCCCGACGCGGGTGATGGCGATGGAGAGAATGTCCTCGTCCTTGATCGCCTGCTTGATGGTGGCTACGGCGGGATTGAAGCGCTCGACATGGCCGACCATTAACGTCACCTTGGCGCGGCGCGCGGCCTCGACGATCTCGCGACCCTCCTCCACCGTGGAGGCGATCGGCTTTTCGACCAGCACGTGAATGCCCTTGGCGATGCAGGCCAATGCTACTTCATGATGCAGATGGGTCGGGGCAGCGATGGTGACCGCATCGACGCCGGCTTCAATGAGCGACTCAAGATCCGAAAAGGTCGGACACCCGATCAGCTTGACCGCGCGGGCGCGGTGTTCCGGGAGAGGATCGACGATGCCGATCAGCTCGATGCCTGGCAGCCCGGTCAGCACGCGGCCATGGTTAGTTCCCATCACGCCCGCGCCGACCACGCCAACCCGAAGTGTGCGGTTTGCGCCCATACCAACCTCTGAACCCTTGGAAACCATCGATTGAACCCCGAACTACCGCGCGCGTCCCAGCGCGTGGGTTCTCCTAGCATGCCGCCACAAATGTGGCGATGGGGCTGGATTTTCATCCAAACACGTTTTGATTCAAAGAATTACACAATTATTGGCCGGTCACGGCCGCACGGTTCCGCATCAATTGACCGGGCCAGAGCACGTCTAGCTGCGCCGACAATCGTCCTCGATGCGGATGATGTCGTCCTCGCCGAGATAGCTGCCGGTCTGCACCTCGATCAGCTCGAGCAGGATCTTGCCGGGGTTTTCCAGCCGGTGGGTGGCACCGATCGGGATGTAGATCGACTCGTTCTCGTGGACGATCTTGACGAGGTCATTGACCGTCACCCGCGCCGTACCGCGGACCACGATCCAGTGCTCGGAACGGTGGTGATGCATCTGCAGCGACAACCGTCCGCCGGCCTTCACCACAATGCGCTTGACCTGGTGGCGGTCGCCATTGTCGAGCGACTGATACGAGCCCCACGGCCGATGCACCTTGAGATGATCCTCGGTGACCTTCGGCGCCACAACTTTCAATTTCGCCACCAGCCGCTTCAGGCCGTTGGCGTCCTTCTGGCGCGACACCAGAACCGCATCCTGCGTCGCCACCACCACCAGATCGTCGACGCCTTCCAGCGCCACCACGACCCCATCGGTGGCCACATTGCAGTTGCGCGAGTCCTCGAACACTGCGGTGCCCTGCGCGGCGTTGCCCTGCCCGTCCTTGTCCGACAATTCCCATACCGCAAGCCACGAACCGACATCGGACCAGCCGCAGGCCACGGGCACCACCGCGGCGTGCGAGGTCTTTTCCATGACCGCATAGTCGATCGAAATCGCCTTCGCCTTGCCGAACGCCTCGGCGTCGAGGGTGATGAAGCCGAGGTCGCGGCCCGCTTTGGCGACGGCGTCGGTGATCGTCTGCACGCTGTCCGGATCGACCCGGCTGTATTCATCCAGCAGCATCGCGGCGCGGAACATGAAGTTGCCGCTGTTCCAGAGATAGCCCGCCTCAATGTAACCCGCGGCCCTCGCCAGATCCGGCTTCTCGACGAATTTCGCCACCGCGTGCACATCGCCGGCGATGGCTTTGCCCGGCGAGATGTAGCCGTATTCCGTCGCCGGACGCTCCGGCTTGACGCCGAACGTCACGATATGTCCTTCGTTGGCGACCACGAGACCTTGGCGGCACGCCGCGACAAAGGCGGCGGTATCCTTGACGACGTGATCGGCGGCCAATGCCAGCACCACGGCATCGCTATCGCGGGTCTGCGCGAAGGCGGCGCCCGCAGCAATTGCAGGGCCGGAATCGCGCCGCGCCGGTTCCAGCAACACATCGGCCTCGAGGCCGATGTCCGCGAGTTGCTCGCGCACCATGAAGCGATAGGCGGCACTGGTGATGACGATCGGCCGATCGAACAAGGTCGAATCCGACACCCGCAGCATGGTGTCCTGGAATGTCGAGCGCGGCCCGAACAGCGGCAGGAACTGCTTCGGGCGCCCCTCGCGCGACGACGGCCACAGCCGCGTCCCCGCGCCGCCACACATGATCAATGGGATGATGCGCTTGTCCATGATGTGATCAAACCTTTGCAATCATGCGCCGTAGTGGCCGCGATACCATGCCACAAAATGGCGGATGCCGTCTTCGATCGGGGTGTCCGGCCTGAAGCCGACATCACGCATCAGGTCGTCGATGTCGGCGAAGGTTTCAGGCACGTCGCCGGGCTGCATCGGTAGCATGGTTTTGACGGCTTCCAGCCCCAACTCTTTCTCAAGAACCGTCACCACATGCAAAAGGTCTTCCGGCTTGTGGTTACCGACGTTGTAAATACGCGCCGGGGCGCTGTCCTCGCTGCCCGCAGGGACATGACCGATGAGCCGGCCGATGACAGCCGCGACGTCATCGACGTAAGTGAAATCGCGGCGCATGTTGCCGTGGTTGAAAAGCTTGATCGGCGCCCGCTCGACGATCGCCTTGGTAAACAGGAAGATCGCCATGTCCGGCCTTCCCCAAGGCCCATAGACCGTAAAAAACCGCAGGCCCGTGGTCGGCAGCCGATAGAGATGGCTGTAGGAATGCGCCATCAACTCGTTCGCTTTCTTGGTCGCGGCATACAGGCTGATCGGATTGTCGACCCTGTCGCTCACCGAAAACGGCTTTTTCTTGTTGGCACCGTATACCGACGATGACGACGCGTAGATCAGGTGCTTGCATCCATTGTGCCGGCAGCCTTCGAGGACGTTGAGAAAGCCTTCGAGGTTGGCGTCGGCGTAGGCATGCGGTTGGTCGATCGAATACCGCACGCCGGCCTGGGCCGCGAGATGGATCACCACCGGAAATTTGTGCCTGGCGAACAGCGCCGACATCGCCGGGCGATCGGCCAGATTGGCCTTCACGAATTCGAACCGTGGATGGTCCAGCAGCAGCTTCAGCCGCGCCTGCTTCAGTGCCGGATCGTAATAATCGTTGAGACTGTCGAGGCCGACGATGGTACGCCCCTCCGCCAGCAGCTGTCTGGTGACGTGAAAGCCGATAAAGCCAGCCGCGCCCGTGACCAGGATGGGTTGCTCCGACATCTAAGTCTCCAGGCAAATTTCAAATGAATCATATTGCGTATCGGCGCGGCCTGACTTGGTTCTTTTAGCCACGCGATCAGCGTTGCCGCAATACGTAGTCGATCGAGATGTTGGCATTGCGATGACCTCAGGACCTCAGCGGTGGCTATATCTCCAAAACGCGATAATAAAGGCCGTCTCCGCCCCGTTTCGACCGGATTTCGTTCCCTTTTTTG
>JAQGKA010000017.1 GCA_028290355.1 Tardiphaga sp.
TGTCCTGCAGTGACAGCGTCAGCGGCGTCTTGTTCTCCTTGCCGCCAAGTCCGACACGGAGCAGCGCCTGCGCGGCATAGTCGACCGCCTCGCGCATCGGCCGCCGCGTCAGCGCGGCGGTGGTGACCACATCGAGCGTGGTCATGTCGGCGAAGGATTGCACGATCTGGAAGCTGCGCATCAGGCCACGGCGGACCAGGCGATCCGGCGAGATGCCGATAATGCTCTCGCCGTCATAGGTGACCTCGCCATCGCTCGGCGCGATGAAGCCGGAGATGACGCCGAACAGCGTGGTCTTGCCGGCGCCGTTCGGGCCGATGATGCCGACGATCTCGCCCTTCTCGACGGAGAAGCTGATCGCGTTCAGGGCGACCAGTCCGCCGAAACGTTTGGTGATATTGGCGACTTCGAGAAATGCCACTTTAGCCTCTTAAGCCCGTGGCCGCGGCGGCACCTGGGCGAATTCCCTGGGGAATACGACCTGCTGTTCCTGCTCCGGCGTCCACTGGATGAACATCGCCGAGCCATCCTTGAGCAGACGATCTTCGGCGAATTGCAGGCCCTTCGGCTTGGAAACATAAAGGTTCGGATCGCCATAGGGAATGTTGACGTTCTTCAATGCGTCGAGCAGCGCATCGCTCTGCAGCGATTTGGCGTTCTCCAGCACCTGCTGTAACACGCGCGCGGCCTGCGCATATTGAACGGCGCCCTGTCCAATCTTCTCAAGCTTGGCGACGTCGCGCAGTTCCTTGACGATTGCCTGCATCGACGGGATCTTCGCGCCTTCGCTGAAGCCGGTCATGCCGAACAGGTTCCTGGTCAGCACGGCCTTGCCGATCTCGGGGCCGAGATCCTTCCACAGCGATAGATCCGAATAGCCGCCGGTGCCGCCGCAGAAGATGCTGCCATGATAGTTCAGATTGTAGCGCGCCTGATGCAGCAGGATGCCGTCGCGCGGCGTGACAAGGCCGACCACGACGTCGGGCTTCAGCGAGCGGATACGCACCATCGCCGCGGTCTGGTCCTGGGCGCGAATATCGAGCGCGGCCTCGCCGATGATCTGGATGCCGCTGGCCTTCAGCTTTTCGACCAGGAATTTGTTGGATTGCTGCCCTGCCTCGTAGTTGGAATAGGCCATCACAGCGGTCTTGATCGCGAATTTGCTGTCGTCGCGCAGTGAAATGACAAAGTCATGCATCGTCTGCGCGTAACCGCGGTCGTAAGGGTAGCCGAGCGTGAACATGTAGTTCGACTGCGAGCCGCCGGCCCAGACCGACAGGGTCGGGATTTTCGCTTCATCGACCACCGGCGTCAGCGCCAGCATCTGCGCGCTGAGGATGGTGCCGGTGAGCAACTGGATCTTTTCTTCGGTAATCAGCCTGCGGGCTTCGGCGGCGGTGCGCGCCGGCTGGCTGGTGTCGTCAGCCAGCACCAGCTCTATCCTGGCGCCGCCCTTGCTCTTGATGCCGCCCTCGGCATTGATTTTCTTGACGATGTATTCGAATGCCGGCTGGCCTTCCTGCGCATAGGCCGCGAGACCGCCGCTCATCGAATTGACTACGCCGATCCGGATCGCTGGCTCGGCTGCTCCGGCCCCGCGGATGAATGGCGCGGCGATCGGGCTGGCCAGCAGAGCGGACGCGCCAATGCCGAATGTGCGGCGGGTGATGGTCATGGCGTTATCCTCCATTTCGACGGCTTCGCCGAAGCGATGCGCCATCTTGTTTTGTCATTGAGCGCTGATTTCGTAGGCACCGATGTGCAGAGTCGGGTTCTGCGGCTTTGCAGCGTTTCGCCGGACTTAGCCGGGTTTGCGCGATGCCGTCAAATTGTGGCGCGGAGAAATAGTGAATGCGGGCCATGCGTTGGCGGTGGGCCTGTCATACCTCTGTGATGACGAAGCCTGCGCGCGGGAAATGCACCACGATCGCACCGACATCGGGGTCGTCCCGTCGCAACGCGATGCTGTCCTTCCCTGCCGAGGCGAAGTCGCCGACAACGGGGTCAAAGCCCCAGTCGATCGGTGTTATCGACAGCCGCATACCGGGCGTCCAGCGATGCCCGGTGTTGTTTGCAGTGCTTGATGCAAGTACCGGTTGCGCGTCGCGGGCAATGCCGAGCGCGTCCGCCGGCGACATCTCGTTGCCGGTGCCGTGACCGATCACATTGACACGATCCATCCATGCGAGCAGGCGCGGATATTCCGCGAGGCCTTCGGCTTCGCCGAGATTGCTGCGCGCGTACCACAGCGGATGATACACGGCGAGATCGGCCAGCGAGGGCGCGGCGCCGAGCAGATACACGTGACCCTCGGCGAGACCGTCATCGAGCCAGGCGAGGTGGACGCGAAACTGGTCGCGCAGCGCCGGCAATTGCGCCTGCATCTTTGCGCTGTCCCAGCCATCGAATTTTCCGGCGGTGAAGCGGGCGCGATCGGCGTGCAACTCGGGCGGAAAGCGATCGCCGTTCAGGCCGAACACGAGCCCGAGCGCATTGGGAAACAGGGAGCGATCCGCCCATGCCGCGATCAGATCGGCCTGGCCGCGCGTGCCATCAGGATAAAGGCTGGGCTCGGGAAAGCGCCATTCAAGTTCGGCGAGAATCCGGCGGGTGTCGCAATAGATATCGGCGCCGATCTGCAGCACCGGGATTCGGCGATAACCGCCGGTGAGAGAAACGAGCGCCGGCTTCGGCGCGATCCGCGGCTGGATCACCGAGCGCCAGCGTAGGCCTTTCAGCCCGAATGCAGCGCGGATTTTTTCGGCGAACGGCGAACGCGGGTAGTGATGCAGAATAAGTTCCGGTGCCGTCACCGCATCGATCAACCGGCGCGATCCGCGCCGGCGGTTTGTTGCGCCTCGAATTCTGCCAGCTCATGGGCATGTCCGTCCGGTCCGGTGATCTCGATATCCCAGCAGCCGTCGTCCATGAGTTCTTTAGCTTTCTTCACGGCGGCCTCGGCATTGTCGCGGCGCAACGAGATAGTCCCTGACGTATCAGTCCCCTTGACGAAAAAAGGCAAGCGATGTCCTCCCTGCAGCAAGACGGCGCGCGACATTTTCGTCGCGTCATGGCGGGCATCAGAGCATAGGACAACGCGCAACTCCAGCGACTTGCCGGCGTAACGTCGTGGTAAAATTATGCGGCCAGCCGCGGCGCGGCAGGGCGGGTCAACACGAAGAATGCAACGGTTGCGGTGACCAGGAAGATCGCCATTGCGATCAGCACCGCCGGCAGGCCCCACGCCGCGGCGATTGGGCTCGTCACCGACTGCAGCACCGCGGTGCCGAGGAAGAACGACAGGTTGACCGCCGATAGCGCCTTGCCGGTGTTTTCGACCGCGACGACCTGCCGTGTCATCGCGTAGATCAGCGGCTGCACGCAGACCAGCAAGCCGATAGACACCAGCACGCCGATGTCGAATGAGGCCGGCATGAAGGCGACGCCGAACGCATTGGCCAGCGGGAAGCCGGGCGCGCCCAGCGCCATCGCCACGAACAGGCCGGCGGCCAGCAGTTGCGTCGCCAGCAGCAGCAGGCGGCGCTGCCCGAGCTTGCGATCCAGAATGCCCATCAGCGCCGGTGCCACGACCAGTGCGACCGTGAACACCGCCAGCACATTGCCGGCCTCAAGCCGCGACAGGCCCTTGATGTTCATCAGCCACGGGCCGGCCCACAACCCGCGCAGCACGATCTGCACCGCCAGCGAGACGAAAGCGAGAATGACGATGCCGCGCAGCGCCCGCGATGCGCCGAGCCGCAGCACCGTCGTCATCTCCGCAAGCAGGGCTCGGCGCTTCGCTTGCACCGGTCGCTCGTTGGGCACGATCAGCATCACCAGTCCGGCGACGACGAAGGCTGCGGCGCCAGCCAGCCAGAAGCCGGTACGCCAGCCCCAATGCTCCACCACAAAGGCGAGGGGACTCGCCGACAGCAGCATCCCGGCATTGCCGAGCGACAGGATCAGCCCGGACCACAGCCCGAACTGCGCCGGCGACAATCGCTTGGCGGCGAGCGCCATCGGGCACATCAGCATGCCCGATGTCGCCATGCCGAGCAGCAGCTGCGCCAGGAGGAAGCCCACCGGGCCGCGCGACAGCGCCGCGAGGCAGGCGCCGGCGATGGTGCCGGCGAACAGCGTCAGCGAAACGGTCCGGATGCTGTAGCGATCCAGCGCCACGCCGATCGGAATCTGGCAGATCGCGAAGGAAAAGTGATAGGCGGCGGTCAGCGCCGCCAGGGCCTGTGCGGTGGAACCGAGATCGACCGCCATCAGGTCGATGGCCACGGCCGGTGTGGTGCGGAGCAGATTGGATAGAATGTGCCCGCAGGTCAGGATCACCATGGCCGCCATCAGCGCTGCGCCGACGCGCGGAGTCGCGGTCTCAGGACTGGGTTTTGTGGCGGGTTCGATGGCGCTGTTCATGGGCGCCCGGTACGCTGAAAACGCCCGCACGGCAACCGCCCCCTGGGAGGCGGTCATGCTGCGGCGCAGCTTAACTAGCGGACGCTTCGATCCGGATCGGGATCGATTTATAGGCTGGGGTTCCCGACTTCGCATCGTGCTGATCGAGCGCCACCAGTACATTGGCCTCGGGATAATACGCCGCGACCGAGCCCTGCGCGATCTTGTAGGACACCGCCGTCATCCGCCGCATCACGCGGGTGACATTGCCAGGCGCGGCAACTGCGATGTCGATCAGGTCGCCATGCTTCAGGCCGCGGCTGGCGAGATCCAGTTCGTTGACGAAGACGACATCGCGCCGTCCGGTGATGCCGCGATAGCGGTCGTTCATGCCGTAGATCGTGGTGTTGTACTGGTCGTGGCTGCGGATCGTCGTCAGCGTCAGCGCTTCGTCGCTTGAGCCGTCTTCGTAGAGCCCGGGGAAGATGAGGAAATTCGCCTTGCTGCCCGGCGTTAGCCATTCCCGTTCCGACGCTGCGTTGGAGAGGCGAAAACCGCCGGGCTCCTTGATGCGTGTGTTGTAATCCTTGAAGGCGGGAAACACGCCCTCGATGGCGTCGCGGATCTTGCTGTAGTCGGCAACCAGTTCGGCCCAGTTCACCTTGGTGTTCGGCAGCGTCGCCATCGCCATGGCGCCAATGATCGCGGTCTCGGATTTCAGATGTTCCGAGGCCGGCTTCAATCCGCCGCGCGAGGCGTGCACCATCGACATCGAATCTTCCACGGTGACCGATTGCGGGCCCGATGCCTGCACGTCGATCTCGGTACGCCCCAGGCACGGCAAGAGGATCGACTCCTTTGCCAGTAGGAGATGCGAGCGATTGAGTTTGGTGGCGATATGCACGGCAAGATCGAGGCCGCGCATCGCGGGGTATGTGGCCTCGGGATCGGACATAGCGACCGCGAGATTGCCGCCGAGGCAGATCAGCGCCTTGGAGCGGCCATCGCGGATCGCCCGCACCGCCGCGACGGCGTCATGGCCATGGTCGCGCGGCGGCTCGAAGCCGAATACGCGCTTGATACCGTCCAGCAAGGCCGCATTCGGCACTTCGGTAATTCCGACGGTGCGGTCGCCCTGCACGTTGGAATGCCCGCGCAGCGGCGAGATGCCGGCGCCGGGGCGGCCGATGTTTCCGCGCAGCATCAGCAGATTGGCGATCTGCTGCACATTGCCGGTGCCGTGGCGATGCTGGGTGATGCCCATGCCGTAATTGATGATGACGCTGCTGGCCCTGGCGTAGATGGTGCCGATGTTCTCGATATCGGCCCGGGGCAGGCCGGAGGATTTCTCGATCGCCTCCCATGACGTTGCGTTGATGTCGGTAAGCAGCGCGTCGATGCCTACAGTGTGGGCGGCGATGAATTCGCGGTCGAGCACGCCGGGGCCGCCTTCCGCGAGACTCGCGGCATCGAGCGCCACAAGCGTCTTCATCATGCCCTTCAGCACGGCGATGTCACCGCCGACTTTCACCTGATAGTAGGCCGATGAAATCGGCGTCGAGCTGAGCGTCATCATCTCCACCGGGCTTTGCGGCGACATGAAACGCTCCAGCCCGCGCTCGCGCAGCGGATTGATCGAGACGATCGCCGCGCCGCGCTTGGCGCATTCGCGCAGGGTCGTCAGCATCCGCGGATGGTTGGTGCCGGGGTTATGGCCGATGCAGAAGACTGCATCGGCATGGTCGAAATCTTCCAGCGTCACCGTGCCCTTGCCGACGCCGATCGATTCCGGCAGCCCGACGCTGGTGGCCTCGTGGCACATGTTGGAGCAATCGGGAAAATTATTGGTGCCGTATTCGCGCACGAACAGCTGATACAGAAACGCCGCCTCGTTGGAGGCGCGGCCGGAGGTGTAGAACTCCGCCATGTTCGGATTCGGTAGCGCGCGCAACGCTGTGCCGATTCGCGTCATCGCCTCTTCCCACGAAATCGGCAGATAGCGATCGGAAGCTTTGTCGTAGGCCATCGGATGGGTGAGGCGGCCTTCGTTCTCAAGATCAAAGTCCTTCCAGCTCCAGAGCTCGCTCACGGTGTGCGCCGCGAAAAATTCCGGCGTGGTGCGCTTCGATGTCGCTTCCCACGACACTGCCTTGGCGCCATTCTCGCAGAATTCAAACGATGAAGTATGCTTCGGGTCCGGCCAGGCACAGCCTGGGCAATCGAAACCGTGCGGCTGGTTCATGGTGAGCAGGCCATGGGTTTCGTTGACGACCGCCATCTGCCCGCGCAATGCGTTCGCCACGGCCTTCAGAGCACCCCAGCCCGCGGCTGCGCCTTGATATTCCTCGACACCGGTGACCTGTTTTTTCGCCATCGCGAATTCGTCCTTGCAGCGAGAGCGGCCCATGGCCGTTTGGAAAGACGCTAGCACAAAGCGTGCGGCGCAATAACGAATGCCCATCAACTTTCATTGACTGCATAATCCGCTTGTCGATCAGCGGGTCAGACCGGCATAAATAGCAAGCATCGCTTACCGCTTGCGCGCCTTTCCCAATCGCCCGATTTGAAGTTCGAATGGAGTCTCGATGAATTTCCCCACGCTGTTCACGCCCTTGCAGATCGGTCCCTACAAGCTCAATCATCGCGTCGCGATGGCGCCGCTGACGCGGATGCGCGCAGACACGACAAGTCTCGCAGCGCGGGCGCTGAACGCGGAATACTATGCCCAGCGCACGACACCGGGCGGGCTGATTATCGCGGAGGCGTCGCAGGTGACGCCGACCGGGCGCGGCAATCCGGATACGCCGGGCATCTATTCGGACGAGCAGATCGATGGCTGGCGGCAGGTCACCAACGCGGTGCACGCCAAAGGCGGCATCATCTTTTTGCAGCTCTGGCATGTCGGCCGTGCGTCGCATTCCTCGTTCCAGCCCGGCGGTGTGCTTCCCGTCGCCCCCTCGGCGATTGCGATCTCCGGCAGCACCCGCACGGCCTCGGGCGTGGTGACACCCTATGAAGTGCCGCGCGCGCTGGAGACCCGCGAGATTCCCGGCGTCATCGACGCCTATCGGCAGGGCGCCCGCAATGCGCTGGCGGCCGGCTTCGACGGCGTCGAGATTCACGGCGCCAATGGTTATTTGCTCGAACAGTTCCTGCAGTCGCGCTCGAATCTGCGCACCGACCAATATGGCGGCTCGATCGAGAATCGCGCCCGGCTGCTGATGGAAGTCACCGATGCCGTGATCGAGGTCTGGGACGCCGACCGCGTCGCGGTACGTTTGTCGCCTTACGGCGTCGCCAATGACAGCGGCGAGGCCGATCCGATGCCGCTTTACAGCCATGTCATCGGCAAGCTCGGCGCGCTGGGCTTGGCCTATCTGCATTTCGTCGAGCCGCGGAGCAGCGGCGCCGGCCGCGCCGAGGTCAACCACACCGACGTGCCCGCGGCGTTCGAGCTGTTCCGGCCGCTGTGGCCGGGCGTGCTGATCACGGCAGGCGGCTTCGACTCCGCTTCCGCCGAGGCTGCCGTCGCTTCCGGCAAGGTCGATGCCATCGCCTTCGGTCGCGCCTTCATCGCCAATCCGGACCTGCCGGAACGGATCAAGCAGAACGCGCCGTTCACGCCGTATAACCGCGCCACCTTCTATGGCGGCGATGTCGCCGGCTATACGGATTATCCGTTCTATGGCGCGGGCTAGCGGCGCCAGATATTTCGATAGGAAGCAGCCGTCGCGCGCGGTAAACTCGCTGCGGCCCGCAACGGACCTGGAGCATTGACGATGAACGCCACCTTTTCAGCCGCCGAACTCGATGATCGTATCGCGGTGCTTCGCGACAACATCCGGCAGTTGATCGAACAGGCGGCCGCGGCCTCCGGCGAGCAGAGTGAGGAACGCATCGCCGATCGGCTGGCCCAGCAGAACGAGGAACTCGACAAGCTCCTGGCCCAGCGCGACGCGCTGGCAAAATAGAGCCGCCGCGCGGCTCAATACCAGCCGCGAGCGCTGGTTTCGGCGCCGCGCTGCTGCCTGAATACGCAGAACCACGGCTTTCGCCGTTCCCGCCTTGTGATAGCCTGCCCGCATGAACATCCAAACCAAGATCGACGTCCGGCATTCGACCTGCCCGCATGACTGCCCCTCCGCCTGTGCGCTCGACATCGAGGTGATCGATGGACAAACCATCGGCCGGGTCCGTGGCTCGAAGCAGCAGAGCTACACCGCCGGCGTGGTTTGCGCCAAGGTCGCGCGCTACGCCGAGCGAGTCCATCATCCCGAACGGCTGATGCATCCGATGCGCCGCACCGGCCCGAAGGGTTCTGGCCAGTTCACGCGCATCTCATGGGACGAGGCGCTTGACGAAATCGCGGCCCGTTTCGACGACGCCGAGCGCGACTTCGGCGCGCAGTCGGTCTGGCCATATTACTACGCCGGCACCATGGGGCTGGTGATGCGCGACGGCATCAATCGCCTCGCCAACGTGAAGAAGTATTCGCGTTTCTACAGCACCATCTGCGCCACCATCGCCTGGGCCGGCTTCGCGGCCGGAACCGGCAAGGTTGCCGGCGTTGATCCGCGCGAAATGGCGAAGTCCGATTTGATCGTGATCTGGGGCACCAATCCGGTGTCGACACAGGTCAATGTGATGACCCACGCGACGCGCGCCCGCAAGGAACGCGGCGCGAAGATCGCGGCGATCGACATCTACGACAACGACACCATGAAGCAGGCCGACATCAAGATCCTGCTGCGGCCCGGCACCGACGGCGCCTTCGCTTGCGGCGTGATGCATGTGCTGTTTCGAGACGGCTTTGCCGATCGCGTCTATCTCGCAAAATACACCGACTACTCTGCCGAACTCGAAGCACATCTCGCGACGCGAACGCCGGAATGGGCATCGGAGATCTGTGGCGTGCCCGTCGCGGAGATCGAAGCCTTTGCGAAACTGGCCGGCGAAACCAGGCGCGCCTATTTCCGGCTCGGCTATGGGTTTACCCGCAGCCGCAACGGCGCGGCGCAGATGCATGCCGCGCTGTGCGTGCCGACCGTCACCGGCGCCTGGCAGTATGAAGGCGGCGGCGCGTTCTTCAACAACGCAGCGATCTGGAAGTTCGACAAGACACTGATCGAAGGATTGGAGACGATCGATCCGACCACGCGTCGGCTCGATCAGTCGAAGATCGGCCGCGTGCTGACCGGCGACGCTGAAGCGCTGAAGAATGGCCCGCCGGTGAAGGCGATGCTGATCCAGAACACCAATCCGATGACGGTGGCGCCGGAGCAGGCGCGGGTGCGCGCCGGCTTTGCACGCGAGGACCTGTTCGTGGCGGTGCACGAGCAGTTCATGACCGAGACGGCGGCGATGGCCGACATCGTGCTGCCGGCCACCATGTTCATGGAGCACGACGATCTTTATTACGGCGGCGGGCACCAGCATATTTCGGTCGGCGCAAAACTGATCGATCCGCCTGCCGAGTGCCGCTCCAACCACGAGGTGCTGCAGGGCCTGGCGGCGCGGCTCGGCGCAAAGCATCGCGCATTCGAGATGACACCGCGTGAAATCGTCGACGAGACGCTGCAGGCCAGCGGCCGCGGCGGCATCGATGCGCTGCAGGCAGAGCTGTGGCGCGACATCCAGCCGGATTTCCGCACCTCGCATTATCTCGACGGTTTTGCCCATGCCGACGGTAGATTCCATTTCAAAGCCGACTGGTCGAAGGTGCCGATGCCCAATGCCGGGCTGATGGGCGACTGGGCGCAAATGCCGTCGTTCCCCGACCATTGGGC
>JAQGKA010000029.1 GCA_028290355.1 Tardiphaga sp.
GCCGCGCCAGCCAGTCCGATGCCACGCTCGGCACCTTCCGCACCGACCAGGCCTCGATCATCGGCCAGGTCACCGCGCCGATCTATGATGGCGGCCTCGCCGCGGCGCAGACCCGGCAGGCCAAGGAACTCTCGACGCAGAGCCGCTTGGTGCTCGAAATGGTGCGCAACCAGGCGCGCACGGCGGCCGTTGCGGCATGGGTGTCCAACGAAGGCGCCAAGGCCGCGGTCAGCGCCGCCGAATCCGAAGTCCGCGCCGCCGGCGTCGCCCTGCAGGGCGTGCAGCGCGAGGCCGCGGGCGGCCAGCGCACCACGGTCGATGTGCTCAACTCGCAACAGGATCTGGTGTCGGCGAAGGCACGCCTGATCGGCTCGCAGCGCGACCGCGTGATTGCCTCCTACGCCTTGCTCAGCGCCACCGGCCGGCTCGACGTCAAGACGCTCGGCCTGAACACCCCGGATTATCTGCCCGAGGTGCATTACCATCAGGTGCGCGACGCCTGGCACGGCCTGCGGACGCCATCGGGGCAATGAACCGCACACGATCGAGCCTGCATTATTTCTGATTGGCATAATATTGCAGCATACTGCGCGCGGAAATTTGTTCATCCGAACGGCGGCCGAGAAAAAACAGGCCGCCCGCCGCATCAGCGACTTTTCTGCCGTGGCTCATGAGATCGAAGTACCTTAGCCAGAAGAATGGCAATGATACCAGGCGCGATAGTTTATCTCCGGCTCCGAGTGCCCGCGCAAAATACCGGATCGACCACAGCATGACGACGCCCGCTCCAGTTACCGGACCTGCGCTGATTTCCTCGAAACGCCTGAACAGCCACCGGTGTCCGCTCTGCGTGAAGCGCGTGAAGTCGTAGGCCCGTTCGTGAACTTGCTGCATGAACGGCGTCTCCGCATATACGATGCCCGACGTTCCCAGCACGCGATGAATCTCAGCAACGATGGACGCAGGTTCAAGCACATGTTCGAGAACTGCCTGAATCCAGACGCCATCGAATGAGCCATCCTTGAATGGCAATTTATGTCCATCAGCCAGCAGTTCCGTGTACTCGGAAGCATAAACGTCGGTGCTGATCAGTTCGATGGCCGGATCGGAATAAAGCTTGTCAGCACCTGACCCGATTGTGCCGCCTCCTATCACCAGGATCCGCGGTCGCGCAACTTCCTCTCTCAGTAGATTCAGAAAGCGTTCGCAATTCTGTTTCGCGATGGGGTTTTCCCCATTGATGAACCTGTGAATCCGGGAACCGATCGAGCGACGCGAGACGTCGCGGGCAAAAACCGCTCCATCAGAGCCCTCATAGGCCGAGCGCTCGAAAACGCTATCCTCGAAGTCGATAAGGACTGGTTTCTTGCCGACTTCCGGGAAGCCGGTTTCCGAATAGAGGCAATCACTGTTTGAACAAGTCGGATTTTTTCGTGTGAACTTCAACGAAAATCCGCAGCGAGGGCATTGAGCATCATCTTTCCAGGATAGTGCTGATGAGCGCTGCACGAATTTGACGGAGTGTACATTCAATAGGGAACTCTCCAATTTCTGCCTACATCAATGAATGACAGTCGCAATAAACAGCAGCACAATAATGTCATTTAACGCGACTTTATGTGATCTGTTCGCCCGTTTCCCGTCACAGGATTCATAATTGCAGGCGCAAGAATTATGCAGCCTGGGGTTCCCTCGAAACAATGTTTCTCAAGGGCAACAGGAACTGGAGTTAACGAGCCCGTCGGGAGAAATATGAAATCAGCACCGGCAGCGTGATCAGGATCACCAGCGGTGCCAGCATCATGCCGGTGACCACCACGATAGCCAGCGGCTTCTGGACCTGGGAGCCGATGCCTTCCGACAGCGCCGCCGGCAGCAGGCCGATGCCGGCGACCACGCAGGTCATCAGCACCGGGCGCAACTGCAATTCGCCGGTGCGGATCACCGCCTTGAGGCGATCGAGGCCTTCGTCGATCAACTGGTTGTATTGCGACAGGATGAGAATGCCATCCATCACCGCGATGCCGAACAGCGCGATGAAGCCGATCGCGGCCGAGACGCTGAACGGAATGCCCGAGATCAGCAGCCCGAGCACGCCGCCGAAGATCGCCATCGGGATCACACTCATGGCCAGCATCGTATCGACCATCGAGCCGAAGTTGAACCAGAGCAGCACGCCAATCAGCGCCAGGCTGATCGGCACCACTATCGACAGCCGCTTGATGGCGTCCTGCAGATTGCCGAGCTCGCCGACCCATTCGGCCCGCGAGACCGGCGGCAGCTGCACCTGCGAGTCCACCTTATCCTGGGCTTCGCGAATGGCGCTGCCGAGATCGCGCTCGCGCACCGAGAACTTGATCGGTAGATAGCGCTCCTGGCCCTCGCGGTAGATATAGGCCGCACCCGACACCAGATTGATCGAAGCGACTTCGCTGAGCGGAATCTGCGTGACGGTGCCGTTCGGCCCGGGCGCGCCGATCCGCAGGTTCTGGATCGCCTCGGCGCTCTTGCGATATTCCGGCGCCAATCGCACGATGATCGGGAAATGCCGGTCCGAACCGGGCTCGTAAAGATCGCCCGCGGTATCGCCGCCGATCGCAACCTTGATGGTCGCATTGATGTCGCCGGGCGACAGCCCGTAACGCGCGGCCTTGGCGCGATCGATGTCGATCTGGATGGTGGGCTGGCCGAGCGAGGTGAAGACCGCCAGATCGGTGACGCCCTGCACGGTCGACAACACCGATTTGATCTTGTTGGCGGTGACGGTCAGCGCTTCCAGGTCGTTGCCGAACAGCTTGATCGAGTTTTCGCCCTTCACGCCGGAGACGGCTTCCGAAACGTTGTCCTGCAGATATTGCGAGAAGTTGAATTCGACGCCGGGGAATTTGTCCTGCAGTTCCTTCAGCAGCCGTGCGGTCAGCGCGTCCTTGTCCTGCGGCGCCGGCCATTCGCTGGAAGGTTTCAGCGGCGCGAAGAACTCGGCGTTGAACAGGCCGGCGGCGTCGGTGCCGTCATCGGGACGACCGTGCTGCGAGACCACAGACTCCACTTCGGGCTGCGCGCGGATGATCTTGCGCATCTCGTTGACGTAGGTATTGCCCTCCTGCAGCGAGATCGTCGGCGGCAGCGTGGCGCGGATCCAGAGGTTGCCCTCTTCCAGCTTGGGCAGGAATTCCAGCCCGAGCAGACGGGCCAGGATCACCGTCAGCACGACGAGGACCACGCCGGCGCCCATCACCAGCTTGCGGTTGCCGACGGCCCAGTTCAGCACCGGCATATAGAGCCGATGCAGCTGCCGCATGATCCAGGTCTCGGTTTCCTCGACACGCGCCGGCAGGATGATCGCGCTGAGCGCCGGGGTGATGGTGAAGGTCGCGATCAGGCCGCCGGCCAGCGCGTAGGCATACGTTCGCGCCATCGGCCCGAAGATGTTGCCCTCGACGCCAGACAGCGTGAACAGCGGCAGGAACGCCGCGATGATGATGGCGGCCGCGAAGAAGATCGAGCGCGACACGTCGGCGGAGGCGCTGAGGATGCCGTGGCTCTTCATGCCCATGATGGTTTCGGACGAGATGTGGCTGCGCTCGGCCTCCGACAGTTTGGTGGTCTGTGTCAGGCGGCGGAAGATCGCCTCCACCATGATCACGGTGCCATCGACGATCAGGCCGAAGTCGATAGCGCCAACCGACAGCAGATTGGCGGATTCGCCGCGCATCACCAGAATGATCACCGCGAAGAACAGTGCGAACGGAATCGTGGCACCGACGATCAGCGCGCTGCGCAGATCGCCGAGGAACAGCCACTGCAGCAGCACGATCAGGAGGATGCCGACCACCATGTTGTGCAGCACGGTGTGGGTGGTGATGTCGATCAGGTCCTTGCGGTCGTAGATGCGCTCGATGTGCACGCCCGGCGGCAGGATGCTGGAGTTGTTGATGGCATGCACCGTCTGCTCGACGCGCGTTATCGTCGGCGAACTCTTCTCGCCGCGGCGCATCAGCACGATGCCCTGGACGATGTCGTCGTCCTGGTTGAGGCCGGCGATGCCGAGCCGCGGCTTCTCGCCGACGGAGACGGTGGCGACGTCCTTGACCAGCACCGGATTGCCTGATGTCTGCGAGATCATGGTACTGGCGAGATCGTCGATGGAGCGGATCAGGCCGACGCCGCGCACCACAGCGGATTGCGCGCCGATGTTGACGGTATTGCCGCCGACATTGATGTTGGCGTTGCCGACCGCCGTCAGCAGCTGCGGCAGCGTCAGCCCGTAAGCCACGAGCTTGTTGAAATCGACCTGGATCTCATAGGTCTTGGTCTTGCCGCCCCAGCCAGTGACGTCGATCACGCCGGGTACCGAGCGGAATCGGCGCTGCAGCACCCAGTCCTGCAACGTCTTGAGATCGAGCACGCTGTAGTTCGGCGGCCCGACCAGCCGGTAACGATAGATCTCGCCGATCGCTGACAGCGGCGAAATGCCCGGCTGCACATTGCCCGGCAATGGCGTCAGCTGCGACAGCCGGTTCAGCACCTGCTGCAGCGCCTCGTCATAGGTGTAGTCGAAGGAGAACTGCAGTTTGACGTCGGACAGGCCGTATAGCGAGATGGTCCGGATCGTTTTCAGGTTCTTGATGCCGGCGACCTGGGTCTCGATCGGGATCGTGATGTAGCGCTCGATCTCCTCCGACGACAGGCCCGGACTCTGCGTCACGATATCAACCATCGGCGGGGTCGGATCGGGATAGGCCTCGATGTTGAGCTGATTGAATGCGATCAGACCGCCGATCATGACGGCGATCAGCAGGCCCAGCATCAGAAAGCGGCGGTTGACGGCAAGGGCAACGAGACGATCCATCCAGATCGGACCTTTCAGAAGAGCCGAAGCTGGGGATTAGCTGGCGGACGCCGCGCGATCGATGAACAGGCTGCCCTTGGTGACGATCCGTTCGCCCGGTTTCAGATTGCCGTACACCTCGACGAGGTTGCCGTTGGTGAGGCCGGTCTTGATCTGACGCAGTTCGATGGTCTTGTCTTCGTGCGCCACCCAGATGCGCACCTGGTCGCCTTCATAGATCAGCGCCTGCTTGGGCACGCCGACCGAAGGCTGATCGCCGGGCGCGAAGATCGTCACGGTGGCGAACATTTCCGGCTTCAGCAGGCCATTGGTATTGTCGAGCGTGGCGCGCACCAGCAGCCGGCGCGTCGCCGGATCGAGCGCGGTGGCGACGTAGTTGATACGCGCCGTCAGCACGCGGCCAGGCAGCGCCAGCACGCTGAAACTCATCTCCTGGCCGACCTCGACCGCGGAGGCTTCGGTCTCTCGCACAAAGGCGGTGAGCCAGACCGTGGACAGATCGCCAATCACGAACACCGGATCGCTAGCGCCGGAGCTGACATATTGCCCGGGGCCGATCTTGCGCTGAACCACCGTGCCGGCGATCGGCGCGAAGATGGTGGCTTCCCGATTGATCTGCCCTTTTTCCTGGAACGCGGTGATGGCTTCGTCGGTGAGACCAAGAATGCGCAGGCGATTGCGCGCCGCTTCCAGCGCCGTTTCCGCCGAGCGCAGATCGTTCTGCGCCTGGATCAAGGTGGCCTGCGACTGCTGATAATCTTTCAGCGGAACGGCCTTACCCTCGAACAGATCCTTGGCACGCTTGTCCTGGATCTGCGCCAGCTCGACCTGCGACTTGGCCTTGTTGAGGGCGGTTGCCGCGGTGACGAAATCGTTCTGCGCCTGCACGGTGTCCGCGGCCTCGATCACGAACAGCGGCTGGCCCTGCTTGACGCTGTCGCCCGGTCTGGCCAGCAGCTTTGTCACCCGGCCCGCATAAGGCGAGAACACCGGCGTCGAGCGATCCTCATCGACCGCGATCTTGCCTTCGGTGACATGCTCGGCGCGGAAGGCGCGGGCAGTGACCGGTTCGATGGTCAGGCTGGCCCATTCCGCCGGTGTCGTGGTGTAGCGTTGCGGATTCTTGCGGGACTGGCTGGAAACTTCCGAATTGCGACGCGGGGCCTCGGTCATCCGCAAGAAGCCGATACCGGCGACCGCGACTACCGCCACCGCGGCGATGCCGGCAATGACGTTCCTTCGGTTAAGAGACTGAAATCGTTTGCTAAAATTCGTCACTCGAAGACCCATGTCGGAGGCGCGATCAATCCGCGGCGATTTGTCCCATCAGCACGCTAATAGTGCGCATCTGAGCGTTCAAACAATCTAAAAACGCATGTGCACTTACGATTTTAAGTTAAAAATTTGCAAGGCCCCGGATGGTTTTCAAGTGCGAATCGGCCATTGCGGCGCGTGGCTGCCGAGCGGCATCGCCGGACGCGCCCACAATGCCGGGGTTTCCGATAACACGGCCGCATGACGAACCGCCGACAGCATACCAAAACCGGACGGCGTCTGCGCGACAAAGGGCTTGATCTCGTCGCCCGGCAAATCCTCTGCGGCGAGGCCATCGGCAAGCCGGCCCATGTCCCACAGCCACTTCCCGGTGCGCGCCAGCGAGACCTGGACGTGCCAGCTGCCGCCTTCGCGGGCCTGACGCGCCTGCGCCATCATCGCACCGAACGCCATCAGATAGCCGGTGGCATGGTCGAGCATTTGCGCCGGCAGTTCCTTGGGACCCTCGACGCCGGCGGCCTGCCCTTCGGCATGGTTGAAGCCGGTGGCGCATTGCACCAGCGAGTCGAAACCGCGTCGCTCCGCCCACGGCCCTTCGCGGCCGTACGCGGACAATGAGACATAGACGATACCCGGGTTGATCGTTGCGGCCTCCGCAGGCGAGAAGCCGAGCGCTGCGAGCGATTGCGGCCGATAGCCCTGCGAGAAGATGTCGGCCTCGGCGAGCAGGCCGCGCAGCACATCGCGCCCCTGCTCGCTTTTAAGATCGACGAAGCTGCTGAGCTTGCCGCGGCCGGTATCGATGGTGAGCCAGGGGATCGCCGGCAGATCGGGGCTGGAAATCAGCATCACATCGGCGCCATGCGCCGCCAGCGTGCGGCCCGCGACCGGCCCGGCGATCACGCGCGACAGATCGAGCACGCGCAATCCCGACAGAGGTCGATCGCCCGATGGCCATGGCTTTGGTGCGGCCTCGCCGATCTTGCTGATCTCGATCAGCGGCAATACGGTGATCGCCTCGGCCTGCGGCAAGGCCGACCACTCATCGTATGAACGCATCAGCGCGACGACGCCGCCGGCAGCATAGGCTGCGGTCTCGAATGCTTCGCCGTCCCATTGCAGCAGCGCGGCCTGAACGTCCGCGCGCTCCGGCTTGCAGTTCAGTACCTGGCAGACCGCGTCGCGATGATGTGGGAAATTGGTATGCAGCCGGACGAATCTTTCGTCGCGGGTTTTGTAGACGCCGGCGATGGCATCCCAGGCCGGCGGCGGCGGATGGCCGTCAAGTCGCAGATAGCGCTCGGAGCGGCATTCGACAACGGCGTGGCGCATGTCGATACTCACACTTTGCGATTGCCCGCTGCGTAGTTGCCAGATGTGTGCCGCGGCAAGCCCGGCGGCCGCGAGACTCACTTGCGCGGCGGCGGCGACGCGGAACGACGACGGCAGCTGCGGCTCGTCGCCGGTCAGCGTCACGGCTGGCAGCGTGGAGGGATCACCGCCGACGCCCGTCCAAAGACCGGCAAGGATTTCGGAAGGACTTTGCATGGTGTTACATTTTCCTTCCGTATGGGGATGGTGAGTGCATCGGTTTTAAGGCCTGAGCGCGATTCAACATAGCATCCGATTCTTCACTCCTGCCATGAAGGAGCTGCAATGACTACGATCGATCCGCTTACCGCTGCTGCCGTCGTGTTTGCAACTGCTGCGACGGACGCCGTCTATGTCATGTTCACTTCCGCGGTGGTGGCGCGCCGGCGAGTACCTGCAGCGACCTGGAGCAGCCTTTGGTATCTGCTCTCGTCTTATGCCGTGATCAGCTATACGGAAAACTGGGCCTATGTGGTTTTCGCAGCGGCCGGCTCATGGCTCGGCGCGTTTGCATCCATCACCTTTTTGCACCGTCCGCCTGGGGGACCGCCGGTGGGCGCGGCGCCCGACTAGCATCCGGCCCGGTATCGCCGGCCGCCTGGGATCGAGCCGATCATTTGTCTCAGTGAAAATCCCGCGAGCGCGGCAAAATCCGGACATCGCGCGGATGGCGAATTCGTTGCGCGGGATTTTCGGGATGCTCGCGGCGGTCGTCATTGAGCGGTTCGGCGGCAGAGCCCGGCAGCAAGGGCGGCTTTGGGCCAAGCGCGTCGTTGGCAAGATGCTTCAGGTCATCCGAGCGATCGAACAACCGCTCGGCGACGAGATGCACCACGTTTTCCGGACTGCTCTGGATGCGCCCCTCGACCAGGATCAGCCGCGCGCCCATCACTTCCTTGCGAAACCGCTCCATCACCTGCGGCCATACCACGATATTGGCGATGCCGGTTTCATCCTCCAGCGTCATGAACACGACGCCCTTGGCGCTGCCGGGCCGCTGCCGCACCAGCACCACGCCGGCGCAGCGCACCCGCCTCTTGTCATTGGCATGCGCGATTGCCTCACATGTCACCACCCGCTCATCAGTAAACATCGGCCGCAGAAATTCCATCGGATGGCCCTTGAGCGACAGGCGAATGGTCTGGTAGTCCGCCACGACCTGTTCGGGCAACGACATTTCCGGCAACGGTTTGGCATTCTCGTCGGGCTGTTCGCGCGCAGTGGCGATCTCGAACAGCGGCAACGCCACGTCATCCGGCAACCGCCGCACAGCCCACAGCGCGGCGCGGCGGTCGAGCCCGATCGAACGAAACGCATCGGCGTCGGCCAGCAGGATCAGCGCCCGCTTCGGCAGCGCGGTATCGCGGGCGAAATCCTCCAGCGAAGTGAAGGCACGGCGCGTGCGGGCAACAACGATGCGCTCGGCCCAGTCTTCCGGCTTCGGCCTTGGCTCCTCGCTTTTCAGCCGTAGCCCTTCTTCGTCCGGGTCCGCCCATTTGAAGCCGTCGATCTGGCGAAAGCCGAGCCGCACCGCATGATAATCGCCGCAGCGCTCTTCCAATGTGTTCTGCGCATGGCTGAAGGACACATCGATCTCGCGCACCTCGACGCCATTTTCCCTGGAATCGCGCACGATCTGCGACGGCGCGTAAAAACCCATCGGTTGCGAATTCAGCAGGCCACAGCAGAACACGTCGGGATGATAGTGCTTCAGCCATGATGAGACGTAGACCAGCTGCGCAAAGCTGGCAGCATGGCTTTCGGGAAATCCGTAGCTGCCAAACCCTTTGATCTGATCGAAGCAGTTGCGCGCGAATTCAGGATCGTAGCCCCGGGCAATCATCTTGCCGACCATCTTGGCCTCGAACTGCGGCATCGTTCCGACATTCCGGAACGTCGCCATGGCACGGCGCAGGCCGTTGGCCTCTTCGGACGTAAAATGCGCGGCCTCGATGGCAATGCGCATCGCCTGTTCCTGAAACAGCGGCACGCCAAGAGTCTTGTGCAAGACCTTCCTGAGTTCGTTTTTGTCGCCGCCTTTCGGATAGGGATAATCGATGTCTTCCGGCCGCATTTTCCGCCGCTTCAGATAAGGATGCACCATGTTTCCCTGAATCGGCCCCGGACGCACGATGGCGACCTCAATCACCAGATCGTAGAAAGTGCGCGGCTTCAGGCGCGGCAGCATGTTCATCTGCGCGCGGCTCTCGACCTGGAATACGCCAAGGGACTCCCCCCGGCACAGCATGTCGTAGACCGGCTCCAGATCCTGAGGGATCGTGGCCAGTTCCCAGCGCTCGCCTTTATGTTGATCGATCAGATCGAAGCATTTGCGGATGCAGGTCAGCATGCCCAGCGCCAGCACATCGACCTTCATCATCTTCAGCGCATCGACATCGTCCTTGTCCCATTCGATGAAGGTGCGGTCGTCCATCGCGGCATTGCCAATCGGGACATAGGTGTCGAGCCGATCCTGCGTCAGCACATAGCCGCCGACATGCTGCGACAGGTGACGCGGGAATTCGATCAGCTCGGTGGCGAGGTCGATGGCGCGTCCGATCATCGGGTTTTGCGGATCGAGCCCGGCCTGCTTGACTTGCATCTCGTTGAGGCCCTCGCCCCAGCTGCCCCACACCGTATCGGCCAATGCCGCCGTGACATCCTCGGTCAGGCCAAGAACTTTCCCGACATCGCGAATCGCACTGCGCGGCCGGTAGTGAATGACAGTGGCGATGATCGCAGCGCGATGGCGGCCATATCTGTTGTAAACATACTGCATCACCTCTTCGCGTCGCGTGTGCTCGAAATCGACGTCGATATCCGGCGGCTCCAGCCGCTCTTCGGAAATAAAACGCTCGAACAGCAGGTCGACCTTGGCGGGATTGACCGAGGTAATGCCAAGCATGAAGCATACCGCCGAATTCGCCGCCGACCCACGGCCCTGACACAGGATGTTCTGGTTGCGCGCATAGCCGACGATGTCGTGCACGGTGAGAAAGTAGTGCGCGTAGTTGAGCTTTTCGATCAGCGCGAGTTCCTTGCGCAGCGTGCTCTCCAGTTTTTCATCGACGATGCCGGGAAAATATTTTGCGTATCCTTCCCAGGTGAGGTCCTCAAGATGCTGCTGCGCGGTTTTGCCCGGCGGCACCGGCTCGTCGGGATATCGGTATTTCAGCTGGTCGAGCGAAAATGTGATGCCATCGGCAAAGCGCATGGTTTCAGCAATGGCGTCCGGCGCATCGCGGAACAGCCGGATCATCTCCTGCGCCGGCTTCAGAAAGCGCTCTGCATTGGCTTCGAGTTTTTTGCCGATGGTTTCGATGGTCGCCTTCTCGCGAATGCAGCTCAGCACATCCTGCAGCGGACGCCGCGCAGGGTGATGATACAACACCTCGTTGGTCGCCAGCAGCGGCACGCGCGCGGTGGCCGCGATGCGCTGCAATCGCGCCAGGCGGCGCTTGTCATCGCCGCGATAGAGGATGCTGGCCGCCAGCCAGACGCCGTCCGCGCGGCTGCGCCGCAACTGGTCCAGCACCCTGAGCGCCCCTGCGCTTTCAAAGCGGTGCGGCAGCGTGAGGACGACAAGCTGGCCTTCGGAAAATTCCAGCAGATCGGTGAGCGTCAGATGGCATTCGCCCTTGTCGGCGATGCGCTTGCCGCGGGTCAGCAACTGGCACAGCCGGCCATAGGCGGCGCGGTCGGTGGGATAGACGAGAATGTCCGGCGTCTCGTCCATGAAAATCAGACGCGCTCCGATCAGAAGCTTCGGCTTGTAAAGGACCTTCGGATTTTCAAGCTCCTTGTACGCCCGCACCACGCCGGCCAGCGTGTTGCGATCGGCAAGACCGATGACCGGAATCCGAAGCTCGCTGGCCTCACGCACATAATCCTGCGGATGCGAGCCGCCGCGCAGAAACGAGAAATTCGTGGTGATGCCGATCTCGGCATAATCAGGCGCACCAGCGCCGCCAGACGCGGTCATGCGAACAGTCCATGCATGAACCAGTCGGGAGCAGCCTGCTGTCCGTCTTCCGAAACGAGCTCGCGCCCATAGAGGCCATCGCGGTACAGCCAGAACCGCAACCCGGCTTCGTCTTCGACGCGAAAATAGTCGCGTGTCAGCATCTCGCTGTGCGAACGCCACCATTCCATCGCGACGCGCTCGGGGCCTTCGGCACGGACCACCGCATGGGTGGCGCGGCGCCAGCGGAATTGCGCCGGCGGACCGTCGGGCACGCCGGCGATCACCTTGATCGGCTCCGGATGTTCGAACAGCCGCAGCGGCCGCAATGGCGGCTCGTCTTCGGCACGCGCCGGCCACACCGCCTGCGAGGCGACAATGAGGTGATGCTGCGCGGTGGCGGCCCACACCGCACGCTCCGGAATGTGGGTATCCACCGGCAGATGCACCACGACGCGGTGGGCGCCGATCCGCGCCGCGACGCGATCGATCAGCGCGGCGAGTTCGTCGTTGTCGTGGACGTTGGCATCGAGGTCGCGCTGCTGCTGCACGACGATTTCGGTGCGGCTGGCGGACAGGCGAATGAGATCGAAGCCGAAGCCGGGATCGAGCGGATCAGCGATGGCGTCGATCCGCTCGCGAAACAGCCGGTCGATCACCTCGCCTTTGGTGACGGGTTGGCCGGTCTCCACATTAATCGACCGCACCGCGCCGTCGGTGCGGAAGAAGCTCGCTTCCAGCCGCCGCGCGCCCTTGCCCTGTTTGTCCATCGCGCCCACCAGCATGCGCGCGAGACTGGCCAGCGTCGCCGATATCACGCCATCGGTGGCCACCGGTTCGGGGAAGCGCTTCTCGACGATATAGTCCGGCAGCGGTTTGCGCGGGCTGATCGGCGCATCGCTCTGCCCCAGCGCCTGTTCCAGCAGCGTCGTGAAGGCCGCGCCGAACCGCGCGGTGATCTCAAAGCGGGCGCGAGAGGCGACATCGCCGATGGTCTTCAGCCCGG
>JAQGKA010000033.1 GCA_028290355.1 Tardiphaga sp.
GCAGGTTGAGGCGCGACACGAAGGTCTCGTAGCCGCCGACGATCACCATCACCAGCAGGTTGGAGATCATCACCACGTCGATCAGGCCGAGCACCGCCAGCATGATCTGCTGCTCGCTGAAATCGAAGGAGTGGGCGAACAGGTGCCACAACTCCTTCAGGAACAGCACGACGTAGACGCCCTGCGCGACGATCAGGCCGATATAGAGCGGCAGCTGCAGCCAGCGCGAGCCGAAGATCAGCATCGGAATTGGACGCAACGGGAAGCCCCTCGGCGGCAAGGGCGTTTCAGGCGTCATGGACATGCAGGGCAGCTCCGGTGGGCGGGATCAACTCAACCCTGACTTGGGATGTTCGTTCGGTTCTGTCGAGCGATAGTGCAGCGGCGTTTCACCGCAGTGCGATTAAATAACGGGGGTGAATGTACCAGTCGCGCGTAACTCAGCGACCCGCCACGATGAAAATCCGCGGAAAACGCAGCAGCACTTTGCCGTCGGTCTGCGGCAGATAGGTCGCGGCAATGCGCGCGGTGTATTCGGCGAGGTAGGCCTTGCGCTCGGGCGGCTCCAGCGGATCGACGAACGGGCGCAGACCGGTGCCCTTGACCCATTCCACGACCGACGAGGCATCGTCGAGCACGTGATTGTAGATCGTGTGCCAGATCTCCAGCCGCGAACACAGCGGCCGCAGCGCGTCGTAATAGGTGCCGGGCTTCGGCAGGGAGTCGCGCAGCTCCGCCGCCTTCGCCAATTGTTTGCGCCACGGTTCCAGATACGCCACATCGCGCATCAGGATGTGCGAGGGCTCGTCGAGATTGTCCGGCATTTGCACCGCGAGCACGCCGCCCGGCGGAAGCCCGCCGACCAGCCGCTTTAGCTGCTTGAGATGATCCGGCACCCACTGGAAGGTGGCATTGGCGAACAGCACATCGGTGCCTTCCGGCGGCGCCCAGTGCGCGATGTTGGCCTCGATGAACGTCTGCGCCGGCAGCCGCTCGCGGGCCTGCCGCAGCATGTCGGCGGAGGTGTCGACGCCGATCACCGCGGCCTGCGGCCATCGCTTCACCAGCAGTTCGGTGGAGTTGCCCGGCCCGCAGCCGATATCGACTACCTTGCGGGCGTCCTGAAGCGGAATCTGCGCCAGCAGATCGCGCGCCGGGCGGGTCCGTTCATCCTCGAACTTCAGATATTGCTGCGCGCTCCAGTCAGCCATGTCAGAGTTCCGAAACTAGCGGGTCAGCTTCTTGTACTTCATACGGTGCGGCACGATCGAATCGTGGCCGAGGCGGCGCATCTTGTCTTTCTCGTAATCCTGGAAATTGCCTTCGAACCATTCGACATGGCTATCGCCTTCGAAGGCGAGGATATGCGTCGCGATACGATCGAGGAACCAGCGGTCATGGCTGATGATCACCGCGCAGCCGGCGAAATCCTCCAGTGCCTCTTCCAGCGCGCGCAGCGTATCAACGTCGAGGTCGTTGGTCGGTTCGTCCAAGAGCAGCACGTTGGCGCCGGACTTCAGCATTTTCGCGAGATGGACGCGGTTGCGTTCACCGCCGGACAGGGCGCCGACCTTCTTCTGCTGGTCGCCGCCCTTGAAATTGAACGACGAGCAATAGCCGCGCGAATTGACCTCGCGCTTGCCGAGCAGGATCAGTTCATTGCCGCCGGAAATCTCTTCCCACACAGTCTTGTTGCCATCGAGCGCGTCGCGCGACTGATCGACATAGCCGAGATGCACGGACTCGCCGACCGTGATGATGCCCTTGTCCGGTGTCTCCTGCTGGGTGATCATCCGGAACAAAGTGGTCTTGCCGGCGCCGTTGGCGCCGATCACGCCGACGATGCCGCCAGGCGGCAGCTTGAAGGTGAGATCCTCGATCAGGACGCGGTCGCCAAAGCCCTTGGTGAGGCCCTCGAAGTCGACCACGTTCTGGCCGAGCCGCTCGGCGACCGGAATGGTGATCTGCGCGGTCTGGGTCTGCTTGTCGCTGGCCTGCTTGAGCAGATCCTCGTAGCGCTGGTAGCGCGCCTTGGACTTGGCCTGCCGCGCCTTGGGCGACGAGGCGATCCATTCCTGTTCGCGTTCCAGCGTCTTCTGGTGCGCAACGTCCTCACGGCCTTCCTGCGCGAGCCGCTTCTGCTTCTGCTTCAGCCAGGACGAATAGTTGCCCTCATAGGGAATGCCCTTGCCGCGATCGAGCTCTAGGATCCAGCTGGTGACGTTGTCGAGGAAGTAGCGGTCATGGGTGACGATCAGGATCGCGCCGGGATAGTTGCGCAGATGGCCTTCCAGCCATGACACGGATTCGGCGTCGAGATGGTTGGTCGGCTCGTCGAGCAGCAGAAGGTCGGGCTGGTCGAGCAGCAGCTTGCAGAGCGCGACGCGGCGCCGCTCACCGCCCGACAGCTTGGTGACGTCGGAGTCGTCGGGCGGACAGCGCAGCGCATCCATCGCCTGGTCGACCTTGCTGTCGAGATCCCACAGGCCCTGCGCCTCGATCTCGTCCTGCAGCTTGGTCATCTCGTCGGCGGTTTCCTCGGAGTAGTTCATCGCCAGTTCGTTGTAGCGATCGAGGATCCCCTTCTGCTTGGCGACGCCGAGCATGACGTTCTCGCGCACGGTCAGCGCGGCGTCGAGATGCGGCTCCTGTTCGAGATAGCCGACGCGGGCGCCCTGGGCGACCCAGGCCTCGCCGTTATATTCCTTGTCGATCCCGGCCATGATCTTCAGCAGCGTCGACTTGCCGGAACCGTTGACGCCGAGCACGCCGATCTTGGCGTCCGGATAGAACGACAGATGGACGTTATCCAGCACCTTGCGGGTCGGGTAGGCCTTGGAGAGACCCTGCATGAAATAGACGAACTGGCGAGCCATCGTGATCCTTGGAACAGTCGCGGGGCGTGGAATGGGTTGCCGCTGATGTAGCGGCGCGGCCCCCAAAGGGCAACCGGGGCTTTAAGCATTTGCTAAGGCTGCCGGGGACCAAACCGCAGGTTATGACAATTAAAACCGCATTTTAACGACTTCCGCTAAGACTGGCTGCAGGGCGATTTGAAACGCCCTCTCGCGATTGAAGTCGCGCGCAGACCGGCGGAGCCCGTCATGGCGATCATCACATCAGGAACTTCGACCCCCGTCTCCGACAACCGCACCGCGCCAAGCGGCCTGCTGCAAGAAATCCGGATGTTCTGGCGGCAGTTCTTCGTCGCGGCATTCGACCCCTACCGCCCCGAGCTGCATTACATGCGCGGTCCCGGCCCCGCCTGCCGCGCCAAGGCCACCCTCTCTTCGTCCTCACATTAAGCTGATCGCCTGCCCGCCGGGGGCCCCGTACGCTTGCGCGCGCCGGTATTGCGCGTAAGCATGCCGCCATCCCTCGACGGCCCCTCCGGCCGTCATCACCACACCGGATGGACGTTCCCATGACGCGGCTGCGCTGTGCAATTCTCGACGATTACCAGAATGTGGCCCTGCAACTCGCCGACTGGAGCCAACTCAACGATCGTATCGACGTCACCGTGTTCGATACGCCGTTCACCTCGAGCGAAGACACCACCGCCGCTCTGAAGGATTTCGAGATCATCTGCGCGATGCGCGAGCGGACGCAGTTTCCGCGCACCGTTTTCGAGGCGCTGCCGAAGCTGAAACTGCTGATCACCTCGGGTATGCGCAATGCCGCGATCGATTGCGAAGCCGCCAAGGCGCGCAATGTCGTGGTCTGCGGCACCGCGATGGTCGGCAATCCCACCGCCGGGCTGACCATCGGCCTGATGCTGGAACTGACGCGAAAAATCGGTTTCGAGAATGCCCGGATGAAGGCTGGGAAACCCTGGCAGGTCACCGTCGGCGAGGACGTCGAGGGCAAGACGCTGGGCGTGATCGGCCTCGGCAAGCTCGGCAGCCATGTCGCCCGCATTGCGCGCGCCATGGGCATGAAGACGATCGCCTGGAGCACCAACCTCACCGCCGAGGCCTGCGAAAAGGCCGGCGTGACCTATGCCACCAAGGAAGAGCTGTTCGCCACCGCCGATATCATCACCATCCACGTCGTGCTCAGCGATCGCTCGCGCGGGTTGGTGTCGCGGGCCGATCTCGCGCGGATGAAACCGACCGCCTATCTGATCAACACCGCGCGCGGCCCGATCGTCGATGAGGCCGCGCTGCTGGAAATCCTGCAGGCGAAGAAGATCGCCGGCGCCGGGCTGGACACCTACTCGCACGAGCCACTGCCGCTCGACAGCCCGCTGCGAAAACTCGACAATGTCGTGATCACCCCGCATCTCGGTTACGTCACCGTGGAAAACTACCGGCGGATCTACAGCGAGATGATCGAAGGCATCGGCGGCTGGCTGAAGGGCGAGCCGGTGCGGCGGATCGGGTAATCCCACAACCGCCACGTCGTCATCCTGAGGCGCTCGCCGACTTCGGCGAGCCTCGAAGGATGCGGCCACAGGTGCAAGCGGCCATCCTTCGAGGCACGCACAAAAGTGCGCGCACCTCAGGATGACGGCGGAATTGGCGGAAACTAGCGGATCGTCACCGGCGCGGGCAGCGGCTGCACCGAGGTCGGCTGGGTGCCGGGCAGCGACGCGGGCGGCAGGCCGCCGGCATTCGGACCGGGGATCGGCTGCGCCGAGGCGGTGGTGGTCGGCGGCGAGCCGCCGGGCATCACGACGACACGGGTGCCGACCTTGGTGCGCTCGAACAGGTCGGAGACGTCCTCGTTGATCATGCCGATGCAGCCCGACGACACGAACTTGCCGATGGTCGACGGCTGGTTGGTGCCGTGGATGCGGTAGACGGTCGAGCCGAGATACATCGCGCGGGCGCCCAGCGGGTTGCCGGGGCCGCCGGCCATGAAGCGCGGCAGATAGGGCTGACGCTCGATCATCTCGGTCGGCGGATGCCAATCCGGCCATTCCGCCTTGCGCGAGATCTTCTGCACGCCGGTCCA
>JAQGKA010000372.1 GCA_028290355.1 Tardiphaga sp.
GTTCTGCCGGCGCTTTGCTCGGCCCGGATTTCTGTTTCATCTTCGCTCCTTGCGGCTACGATGAACCAGAAATCCTCCCTTCGGGAAGTCCCTCAATTTGTCTCAGGGGTGCTGACGGGGAACACCCTATATCGCGAGTCCACCACTCCGTTCAGTCTCTACGATTCGAACAAATACTCCGCCGGAGAAATCGGCTTCGACATCGTACACGGTGGCCCTAGCGACATTTTGTCATTTCTGACGGATCTCAAGCGTGACCAATTGCAGAAACGGCATGCTGCTGGACAGAAGACTGCCGGACCTGCGCCGATCTATGGGCGGTTGTATTCCCGGCTGACGCTTATGGACGACCCGGCGTTGGACCCGGTCCGAGAAATTCTGACTGAGCACATTTTGTCCAACTTCCCGATGGGGCCAGGCGACAGCATCTTCGGAAAACCTGTCACGACCCGGCATTTTCATTCGATGCTTACGCTGCAAAGGCAATATGATAAGGGCGATCGAACCGTTATTAAATTGCTGACGGCCGAGGGGCTGCTGAAGGGTCACGAGGGGAATCTTCGTGACTTGCTTTTTGACGCGTCCGCCGCTGAGCGCCTGATGGACCATATGGTTAAAAGCGTCTCTCTCGCGGAGGCTCAGAAACGAATCAACGTTACCGGCAATGTGATGAACACTCTGCGCAAGGATAAGATCATCGGCCGCCAATGCACCGAGAGCGATGCCACGCGTGACCGTTACAGCATCGTCGAACTCGATGATTTTGTCAGGCGCTTGTTCGTGGATGCTGAGCCTGTAGAAGCTGATAGCGCAAGTGTTATGTGCCTGATGGATGCTTCTGCACGTAATCGTTGCACGATTTCCGTGATCGTAAAACTCATTCTCGACCGTAAACTGCCTTGGGTCGGGTTCCGGAAGGACGTCCGTGGGGTCGCGTCTTTACGAGTGAACCCTGAGGATGTTTCTCGGCTTCTTGCCCGGAAAGTTCCCGAGGGAGTTCACGCCTTCGAAGCGGGTACGTTCTTGAAGATCGCGCCGCCGGTTATTCGCCGTATCGCTGATCGAGGCCTCATCAAAGGTACTCGCTATATCGATCCACTGTCAGGTCGGACAAAGATGGTGCTTTCAACATCCGACCTTGAACGCTTCGATGCGGAGTATGTCACCCTCTTCAATCTGGCTCGCCCAATGCGGCGCCAGCCTTCTCAACTTCGCGCGGAACTATCTGCACAGGGGATCTTGCCCGCGAAGGAGACGATCGGAGTTGGAGCCGCTTTCTACCGTCGTTCCGACCTGCCGTTCGGCAATTGACCCGAAAGCTCCTGACTAAAGCTCCCTTCGGGGAGCTTTTTTTTCGAATAATTCAGATCTAGTGGCCAAACTTCAATTAGTTTGGTGGTCATCTGATCACAGCCCAAAATATTTATATCAATGAAATCAATAGCCTATATGGAGGTGATGGCCATGTTTGATGGTGCTCCACACGGGGCCTGACCATTAGCGCGGCGCGATGTCGCCCTGCGCCCAGACGGCGCGGGTCCGCTCGCGAAATTCCTGGAACGTGCCGTCCTTGATCGCCGCGCGGATGCCCTGCATCAGGCTCTGGTAGTAGGCGATATTGATTTCCGACAGCAGCATGGCGCCGAGCGTCTCGCCGGATCTCACCAGATGGTGAAGATACGCGCGTGAATAATCCCGCGCCGCCGGCCATGTGCTCTCCTCGTCCAGCGGACGGGGGTCGTCGATGTGGCGGGCGTTGCGCATGTTGATCTGGCCGTAGCGGGTGAACGCCATGCCGTGGCGGCCGTTGCGGGTCGGCATCACGCAGTCGAACATATCGACGCCGCGTGCCACCGCCTCCAGCATATCGTCCGGCGTGCCGACGCCCATCAGATAGCGCGGCCGGTCCTGCGGCAGGATCGGGACGACCTCCTCGATCATCGCCAGCATCACCTCCTGCGGCTCGCCGACCGCGAGGCCGCCGATCGCGTAACCGTGAAAGCCGATGTCCACGAGGCCCTGGGCGCTGGCGCGGCGCAGCTCCGGCACGTCGCCGCCCTGGGCGATACCGAACAGCATGTAGCCTTCCGGGGCGTTCTCGAAGGCGCGCTTGCAGCGCTCGGCCCAACGCAGCGACAACTGCATGGCGCGGTCGATGTCGGCGCGCTCCGCCGGCAGCCGCACGCATTCGTCGAGCTGCATGGCAATGTCGGAGTTCAGCAGCCGCTGAATCTCGATGGCTCGCTCCGGTGAGAGTTCGAAACTGGCGCCGTCGATATGCGAGCGGAACGTGACCGCCTTCTCGGTGACCTTGCGCAGCTGCGCCAGCGACATCACCTGGAAGCCGCCGGAATCCGTCAGCATCGGCCCGTTCCAGGTGGTGAATCTCTGCAGGCCGCCCAGCGCCGCGATCCGTTCCGCGCCCGGGCGCAACATCAGATGATAGGTGTTGCCGAGCACGATGTCGGCGCCGGCGTCGCGTACCTCGCGCCAGTGCAGGCCCTTCATGGCGCCGAGGGTGCCGACCGGCATGAAGGCCGGCGTCCGTACCACGCCATGGGGCGTCGTCAACTGGCCGGTGCGGGCGACGCCGTCGGTGCCCAGGAGTTCAAAATGATTGGGAACGGTCATGAGGTGGATGTGTCCCGAAACAGCAGGCTGGCGTCGCCATAGGAATAGAAGCGATAGCCTGACGCGATGGCGTGTGCATAGGCTTTCGTCATGGTGTCGAGACCGCTGAAGGCCGATACCAGCATGAACAGCGTCGAGCGCGGCAGATGGAAGTTGGTCAGCAGCAGATCGACCGCGCGAAAGCGGTAGCCCGGCGTGATGAAGATCGCGGTGTCGTCGGCGAACGGATGGATGAGGCCGTCCTCGGTGGCCGCGCTCTCCAGCAGCCGCAACGACGTGGTGCCCACCGCGACGATGCGGCCGCCGCTGGCGCGCGCCGCGTTCAGCGCATCGGCCGTCTCGCGTGAGATCGTGCCCCACTCCGCATGCATCTTGTGCTCGGCGGTGTCGTCGACCTTGACCGGCAGGAACGTCCCGGCCCCGACATGCAGCGTCACCCGGTGCAGGCCGACGCCGCGTTCGCGCAGCGCCGCCTCAAGCGCCGGCGTGAAATGCAACCCGGCGGTGGGCGCGGCAACTGCGCCATCCTTGGTGGCGAACATGGTCTGATAGTCAGCGGCGTCGCGCTCATCCGGCGCGCGTTTGGAAGCGATGTAGGGCGGCAGCGGCGGCGCGCCCAGTTCGGCGATGGCCTGATCGAGCGCCGGGCCATGAAATGTAAACGACAGCGTGATCTCGCCGGCGTCGCCCTTGTGCTCGACCTGGGCATCGAGATGGCCGAGCAGGCAGACCCGGCCTTCATTGCCGAAGCGGACGGTATCGCCGGGAATGAGCCGCTTGGCCGGCTTCACCAGCGCCTGCCAGCGCGAGCCGTCGAGCCGCTTGATCAGCGTCGCCTCGATCTTGGTTTCGACATCGCGGCCAATCCGGCGGCCGGAGAGCTGCGCGGCAATCA
>JAQGKA010000072.1 GCA_028290355.1 Tardiphaga sp.
CGGCGGAGAAGCCGACGACGACGGAAGGTTTCCTGCATACGGCACGCGCCGAACGACTGCCACCGGGCGACGGCGGCATCGATCTCCGCGCCATCGTCGCGCATATGCCGAAGGGAATCCCCGTGGCACTCGAAGTGCCGATGGACACGCTGACCCGAACGCACGGACCCGAAGAAGTCGCTCGCCGCGCCATCGCTGGCGCCAAGCGCGTGCTGGCGGATTCCACGATCAAGCTGCGCG
This sequence comes from Tardiphaga sp., assembly GCA_028290355.1. Taxonomy (GTDB): domain Bacteria; phylum Pseudomonadota; class Alphaproteobacteria; order Rhizobiales; family Xanthobacteraceae; genus Tardiphaga. Next base: position 241 of record JAQGKA010000072.1, read on the forward strand.
ACACCTAACGCCAATTGCCCCCCTCAGGCGCCACCGATCAAAATCCCAACCGCGAGCACGATGACGCCGCCGAGCACGATCTGAAACACCGCCTGCAGGAATGGCGTGTCCATGAAGCGTGCCCTGACGTAGGCGATCGCCCACAGTTCGAAGAACACCACGACGCCGGCAATCGCGGTGGCGATCCAGAACGCATTGGGCCAGCTGTCCGGCACCAGATACGGCATGGTGTGACCGAGACCGCCGAGCGCCGTCATCAGTCCGCAAATGCCGCCGCGCAGCCACGGCGAGCCGCGTCCCGTCATCGAGCCATCGTCGGACAATGCTTCCGCAAAACCCATGCTGATGCCGGCGCCGATCGAGGCGGCGAGGCCGACAAGAAAGGTCTGCCAGTTGTGATGGGTGGCGAACGCCGCCGCGAACAACGGCGCCAGCGTCGAGACCGAACCGTCCATCAGGCCGGCTAGGCCGGGCTGGACATATTGCAGCACGAACATGCGCTGCCGCGTCTTGTCTTCGGCGGTGCGGACGTCCGTCGTCAGGATGGACTGCGACAGTTTGGCCGCGAGGTGCTCGTGGCCTTTCTCCAGTTCGGCGAGATCGCCGAGCAGCTTGCGGACGCCGACGTCGGTGGCCTGTTCCGCGGCCTTGGCGTAGAAGCGCTCGGCCTCGAATTCCATCGTCTCGGCTTCCTTGCGGATGGTGTCGAGCGAGAGATTGCGGGTCAGCCAGATCGGCCGCCGCCGGATGAAGCCCTTGACGTCGCCGCGCCGGATCGGCGGCAGGTTCGGCCCGAAGCGTTCTTCGTACATCTGCAGCAGGAGGTGCCGGTGGCCCTTCTCCTCCTCGGCCATCTCACTGAAAACCTTGGCGGAATCCGGATAGCGCTCGGCCAGGTCCTCGGCGAAGCTGAGATAAATGCGGCTGTCCTCCTCCTCGCCGGAAATGGCGACCGCCAGCACCTCGCGCTCCGTCAGTTCTGCAAACGTCTTCATATCGGTTGACCTATTCAGATTAGAATTATTCTAATTTGAATAGCAGCATTGGCTCCCGGATGTCAAAACCGTTCCCGGCGCGGGTCATGGCGGAGCGGCGCGATCAACCCTATGATCGCGCCATTGCTTCGCAATGGAACGCCTGGGGCCAGCGCTTGCGCAAACTCTCATTGCCGGTCCGGCTCGCACTACTCGTGGCCGGCACCACGCTGCCGCTCATCATTTTCGCTGGCGCCATCATCTATCGCAACTACGAGAAGGATCGCGCCCAGGCATCGGCCCGCGTGCTGGAGGCGGCCCGCAGCATCCGCACCGTACTCGATGCGGAAGTGCAGCGAACCACCGGCAGCCTGCAGGTGCTGTCGCTGACCAATGCGTTGCGCGCCGGCGACTTCGACAACTTCCGGCGCATCGCGGCCGGTTTTCTCGAACAATATCCCTCGGGCGGCGTGCTGCTGATCGCCGATCGCGACGGCCGGCAATTGTTCTCGTCGTTGACAACCGAGACCGTTGCCCTGCCTCCGCGCAACAATCTCGACGTCGTGCGCAAGGTGTTCGAGACCGGAAAGCCGGTATACTCGAATCTCTTTGTCGGCTCGGTTCTCAAGAAATCGATCCTGACCGTGGAAGTGCCGGTGCTGATCGGCGGCAAGGTGATCTACGATATTTCCTTCACGCCGCCGATTGCGATATTTCAGAGCATCCTCGAAACGCAGCGTCCCAATCAGGACTGGACGATCTCGATCTTCGACAGCGAGGGCACCAATTTCGCGCGGGTGCCGAACCCGCAGGAAACCGTCGGCAAACGGGCTTCGCCGACGCTGTTCGCCGAAATCTTCAAGTCACCGGAAGCGACATTCGGAACGATATCGCTGGAAGGCGTGCCACTGATCACGGCGGTGGCGCGGTCTGCCATTTCCAGCTGGATCGTCGCCGCCGGCATCTCGCAGGTGTCGCTGGCCTCGCCGCTTTGGCGGGATCTGGCGATCACCATCGCGATCGGAATCCTGCTGCTGCTGATCGGCGTCGCCTTTGCGTTGCGGATGGCCAGCGTCATCGCGCGCGGCGAGACGCTGCACGCACTGCTGGTCGAAGAGCTCAACCACCGCGTCAAGAATACACTGGCGGTGCTGCAGGCGATCGCCAGCCAGACCTTTCGCAGCGCCAGCCAGGCGGAGCGCGCCACATTTGACGGCCGGCTCGGCGCATTGGCCAAGGCCCACGATCTGCTCAGCCAGGAGAAGTGGGCGGGCGCAGACGTACAGGATGTCGTCAACCGCGTGCTCGAGCCCTATGCGATCATCGGTTCGCGGCGCGTACGGATCACCGGCCCCAAGGTGCCGCTGGCGCCACCGCGCGCGGTGATGATGTCGATGATCTTGCACGAGATCGCCACCAACGCCGCTAAATACGGCGCGCTCTCCAACGATGCCGGCACCGTCAGCATCGACTGGCAATTGCGGCTCGAACCATCCGGCGAAAAGCTGCAGCTGACCTGGATCGAAGCCGGCGGTCCGCGCGTCAGCGCACCAACCCGCAAGGGCTTTGGCTCGCGGCTGATCGAGCGCGGCGCCCGCGACCAGCTCGACGGCAGTGCCACCGCGGACTTCCTGCCCACCGGCGTGGTCTACACCATCGACAGCGCGCTGAGCTGAGGCGCGCGTTCCGTCAGGCGGCATAAACATCTGCCGCACCGCTTGGGGCTTCCGTGCCGCACCGACCTCGGCTAGCTTGCCCGCAATAACCGCCGGCCGCCTAGGCCGAGCGTGGGGGAGTAAACGGAATGATCGGGTTTCAAGGGATTCGTGGTGCGTTGTGTGCGGCCGTGGCTGCGGTCGCGCTCTGTTCAGCCGGCAGCGCGCTGGCGCAAACCAGCAACTATCCGAACCGCACCATCACGCTGGTGCTGCCCTTCGCCGCCGGCAGCGGCACCGACACCACCACGCGAATCATCTCGCAGCATCTCGGCATAGCGCTCGGGGTACCGATCGTGATCGACAACAAGCCCGGCGCCAACGGCATGATCGCCGCGACCTATGTCGCCCGCGCCGCCCCCGACGGCTACACGCTGTTCGTCACCACCAACACCACGCATTCCGCCAATCCGTTCCTACTGAAAACCATGACCTACGATCCGGTCAAGGACTTCACCCCGATCGCGCGCACCGGCGACCTGCCCTTCATGCTGGTGGTGCACCCCGACGTGCCCGCGAAAAACGTCGCCGAACTGGTCGCCTATGCCAAGGCCAATCCGGGCAAGCTGACCTATGCCAGCGGCAGTTCGTCGGCGATCGTCTCCGGCGCGACCTTCGCGCACAATGCCGGCATCGACATGCTGCATGTGCCCTACAAGAGTTCGCCGCCGGCCATGAACGACGTGATCGGCGGCCGCATCACCATGATGTTCACCGACGTCCTGACCGGTCTGCCGCATGTCAACGGCAAGGCGTTGCGCGCGCTCGCCGTTACCACCAAGGACCGCTCGCCGCTGGTGCCCGACCTGCCCTCGATGCAGGAAGCCGGCGTGCCCGACTTCGACATCACCTCGTGGCAGGGTTATTTCGGCCCGGCCAACCTGCCGAAGGACATCGTCGTCCGGCTCAACACCGAAATCCGCAAGATCGTCGAGAAGCCGGAAATCAAGGCGCAGCTGGCGACGCTGGGCATGGATGCGTTTTCGGGAACGCCGGAACAGCTCGATGCGTTCGTGAAGGACCAGCTGGTGCTGTGGGAGAAGCTGATCAAGAACGCGAAGATCGAGAAGCAGTAGGACGGCGGCACCTGTCGTCCCGGATCTGCGTTCGCGGAGCCTGTCATCGGGCCGGCCGGAGGCCGGACCCGTTGGCTCACTGGTCCGGGACGACAGGTTGAGGGACTCACGCGGGGCTTTGGCGGCGACACCTTGCCGCAGGGCTTTCCCCTGCTGTCATCCGTTCGTCACGCAGTTGTCAGCCCGGCGTTATCCCCGCCCGCCACACCGCCCGCATGGTCACCACAAGGAGACATACCATGCGCAGCAAACTGCTCTGTTCCGTCGCTTCCGTTCTGATGCTGTCGTCCGCTGCCTTCGCGCAGACGGAAGGCGAATTTCCCGCCAAGCTGGCCGGCCACGCCGTACTCCCTGCGCAGACCTTCATCGATGCGCCCGCCGATGCGCCGGCCGATCTCAAGACCTCCGGCAAGTACACCACCGGCAAGCGCGTCGATGCGCTCGGCACCGTGATGGGCAAATCCTATGAGCGCGCCACCGGCGTCTCGCTGCCGTTCAAGGGCCAGCCGCTGCAGGGCCATTCCGGCATCAAGGTGATGCCCGACGGATCGTTCTGGGTGCTGACCGACAATGGCAGCGGCTCGCGCTACAATTCGGCGGACTCGATGCTGTATCTCAACCGCCACAAGATCGACTGGAAGGCCGGCACGATCGAACGTCAGGAAACCGTATTCCTGCACGATCCCGACAGGAAGGTGCCGTTCCGTATCGTCCATGAGGACACCGCGAAGCGCTACCTGACCGGCGCCGATTTCGACACCGAGGGTTTTCAGATCATCGGCGACAACTTCTGGATCGGCGATGAATTCGGGCCGTACATCCTGAAGACCGACAAATCAGGAAAGGTGCTGGCGGTGTTCGACTCCGTTGCCGACGGCAAGCCGGTACGTTCGCCCGACCATTGGTCGGTGCAGTCGCCGGGCGCGCCGGGCGCCAGCTACACCACTGTCAACCTGCGCCGCTCCAAGGGCTATGAAGGCTTCGCCTCGTCGAAGGACGGCAAGTTCCTCTACGGCCTGCTCGAAGGACCGTTGTGGGATGCCGAGAAGAAGGACTGGGAAAAGGTCGACGGCAAGGAAGCCTCGCGGATTCTCGAATTCGACGTCGCCGCGGAAAAGTTCACCGGTCGCTACTGGCAGTATGTGTTCGAGCAGAACGGCAATGCGATCGGCGACTTCAACATGATCGATGCCTCAAGCGGCCTGATCATCGAGCGCGACAATGGCGAAGGCACC
>JAQGKA010000086.1 GCA_028290355.1 Tardiphaga sp.
AGGGCAAGCCCAAATTCGTGCTGCATGACGGCCCGCCCTACGCCAACGGCAACATCCATATCGGCCACGCGCTCAACAAGATCCTCAAGGACGTGGTGACCAAGAGCCAGCAGATGCTCGGCTTCGACTCCAACTACGTGCCGGGCTGGGACTGCCACGGCCTGCCGATCGAATGGAAGATCGAGGAAGAGAACTACCGCTCCAAGGGCAGGGCGAAGCCGAACTTCAAGGACGCCGCGGCGATGATCGCCTTCCGCAAGGAATGCCGCGCCTACGCGTCGAAGTGGCTGAACGTGCAGCGCGACGAGTTCAAGCGGCTCGGCATCGTCGGCGACTGGGACCATCCTTATGCGACGATGGATTTCTTCGCCGAAGCGCAGATCGCGCGCGAACTGATGAAATTCGCCGCCAACGGCACGCTGTATCGCGGCTCCAAGCCGGTAATGTGGAGCGTGGTGGAAAAGACCGCGCTGGCGGAAGCCGAAGTGGAATACGAGGACTACACCAGTGATACGGTGTGGGTGAAGTTTCCGGTCGCCTCGCCTTACGGCCGCCTTGCGAATGCGTCGGTGGTGATCTGGACCACGACGCCGTGGACGCTGCCCGGCAACCGCGCCATCAGCTTCTCCAACAAGATTTCCTACGGCCTCTACAAGGTCACCGAGGCGCCCGCCGACAACTGGGTGAAGCCCGGCGAATTGCTGATCCTCGCCGACACGTTGGCCGACAGCGTGTTCAAGCAGGCGCGCGTCACCGCCTATGAGAAGAGCAGCGACATCTCCGCCGACGTACTCGACGCGCTGGAGTGCAAGCATCCGCTCGCAGGCTTCGCCGGCGGCTATGAATTCGTCGTTCCCCTGCTCGACGGCGATCACGTCACCGACGACACCGGTACCGGCTTCGTTCATACCGCGCCCGGCCATGGCCGCGAGGATTTCGACATCTGGATGGCCAATGCGCGCGAGCTGGAAGCCCGCGGCATCAGCTCGACCATCCCCTACACCGTCGATGAGAACGGCGCCTTCACCGATCAGGCGCCGGGCTTTGTCGGCGAACGGGTCATCAACGACAAGGGCGAAAAGGGCGGCGCCAACGACGCCGTTATCAAGGCACTGATCGAGGCCGGCATGCTGCTGGCGCGGTCGCGGCTGAAGCATCAGTATCCGCATTCGTGGCGGTCGAAGAAGCCGGTGATCTATCGCAACACGCCGCAATGGTTCATCGCGATGGACAAGCCGATAGATTGGAACATCGTTGGTCGAACCGACCGCGGTGACACGCTGCGGAATCGCGCCCTCGAGGCAATCACGAAAACCCAATGGGTGCCGGCGCAAGGCCAGAACCGCATCAACGGCATGATCAATACCAAGCCCGACTGGGTGATCTCGCGGCAGCGTGCCTGGGGCGTGCCGATCGCGGTGTTCGTGCGCGAAAAGGGCGACGGTTCCGCCGAGCTCCTGCAGGATGCCGACGTCAACAAGCGCATCGCCGATGCCTTCGAGGCCGAGGGCGCTGACGCCTGGTACGCCGAAGGCGCGCGCGAGCGCTTCCTCGGCTCGCTTGCGAACGAGGAATGGAAGAAGGTCGACGATATCTGCGACGTCTGGTTCGATTCCGGTTCGACCCATGCCTTCGTGCTGGAAGACCCCGTGCATTTCCCCGGCCTTGCCGGCATCCACCGCAAGGTCGATGGCGGCCAGGACACCGTGATGTATCTGGAAGGCTCCGACCAGCATCGCGGCTGGTTTCAGTCGTCGCTGCTGGAAAGCTGCGGCACCCGCGGCCGCGCGCCGTTCGACGTGGTGCTGACCCATGGCTTCACGCTCGACGAGAACGGCCGCAAGATGTCGAAGTCGGTCGGCAACACCGTCGAACCGCAGAAGGTGATCGCGCAGTCCGGCGCCGACATCCTGCGGCTCTGGGTCTGCGCGACAGACTATGCCGACGACCAGCGCATCGGCCCGGAGATCCTGAAGACCACCATCGAGACCTATCGCAAGCTGCGCAACTCGGTGCGCTGGATGCTCGGCACGCTGCATCACTTCAAGCCCGAGGACGCGGTGGCGTTTGCCGAGATGCCGGAGCTGGAGCGGCTGATGCTGCATCAGCTGGCCGCGCAGGATGCTATCGTCCGCAAGGCCTATGCGGAGTTCGACTACAAGACGGTGGTCGCTTCGCTGTCGGCCTTCATGAACACCGAACTCTCGGCGTTCTATTTCGACATCCGCAAGGACACGCTGTATTGCGACGCACCGTCGTCGCTGGCGCGCAAGGCCGCGCTCACCACCATCGACATGCTGTGCAACGCGATCCTGAAATGGCTGGCGCCGATCCTGTCCTTCACCGCCGAAGAAGCCTGGCGGATGTACAAACCCGACGCCGAGCCGTCGGTGCATCTGACGCTGTTTCCGGAGGGCCTCGATAAGTATCGCGATGATGCGCTGGCCAAGAAGTGGCTGGTCATTCGCGCCGTGCGCTATGTCGTGACCGGCGCCCTTGAGGTCGCCCGCGCGGCCAAGCTCATCGGTTCGTCGCTCGAGGCTTCGCCAATGATTTATGTGGCTCCGGAATATGCATCCGACGTGATCGGCGTCGACTGGGCCGAGGTGTGCATCACGTCGAATGCCATGATCGAACTGCTGCGCGATGGAGGCACCGGGCCGGACGGCGCCTTTACGTTGAACGACGTACCGGGTGTCGCCGTAGTGGTGGAAAAGGCCGTCGGCACCAAATGCGCGCGGTCCTGGAAGATCCTGCCGACTGTCGGCGAAGACGCCGACTATCCCGACGTCTCGCCGCGCGACGCCGCGGCGTTGCGCGAATGGAAGGCGCTGGGCGTCAATGCTGCGTGATGGTGCGTTACGGCAGATTCCGTCATGGCCGGGCTTGTCCCGGCCATCCACGCCTGCACGCACGGAGGCCAAGACGTGGATGCCCGGCACAAGGCCGGGCACGACGAACTTGATGGTCGCGTTATGAATAGCCCCGCCCTCCGCTCCGGCATTCTCGCCGCCCTCGCCGTCCTGATCCTCGATCAGGCCGCGAAACTCTGGCTGCTGTTCGTGTTCGAGATCGGCCGCCGCGGTGCGGTCGAGGTGACGCCGTTCTTCGATCTGGTGCTGGCCTGGAATACCGGCATCAGCTACGGCTGGTTTTCCGAGTCCGGCCCCGTCGGCCAGGTGATTCTGGTCGCCATCAAGGCAATTGCCGTGGTGGTGCTGGCGATCTGGATGGCGAAATCACAGACCAGACTCGCGACCATCGCCCTGGGGCTGATCATTGGCGGCGCGATCGGCAATGCCATCGACCGCTTCGCCTATGGCGCGGTGGTCGATTTCGCCCTGTTCCACGTCCAGATCGGCGGAAAGCCGTTCAACTGGTACGTGTTTAACCTTGCCGATGTCGCCATTGTTGCCGGGGTAGCGGCCCTGTTGTATGACTCCTTCCTGGGTGCACCCGCCGCAAAAGCGCCCTGATCCCGGTCGATACGACGGGGTAAGGGCGATGCGGGCGGAGCTGCGCCATTGGCCACCCGCTGACGATTGAACAGGATGATTGCAATGCGCGAGACCGAGACCCACGGTTGGGCGATGCACACTTCATCGGCCGCGCTGAAGCGCGGTTTGTCATCGGCCGGGCTGAAGCGCACCCTGCGGCTGGCCGCCGTCGCCCTCAGCATCGGCTTCGTGATGTCGGCCGGCGTCGCCCGCGCCCAGGACGACGAGGAAGACGACTCCTCGTTCGAAGACAAGATCATCAAGAACATCATGACCGGCCTTGGCGGCACCAACATGGAAAACCAGGGCATCGACTACCGCGAGCGCTCGCCGCTGGTGGTTCCGCCGAAGATCACGCTGCCGCCGCCGGATGCCACCGCGGTCGCCGTGCCGAACTGGCCGAAGGATCCCGACGTCCAGCAGCGCAACGCCGCCCGCGAGGCCGCCAAGCGTCCCAAGGGCAACGTGCTTGAAGAAGCGCGCTCGCTGACGCCGAAGGAAATGGCGATGCAGCGCTCGAAGCCGACCACGGGCGCCGAGACGACCACTCCGGGCGATCCCAACAAGAACATCGTGCTCAGCCCGGCGCAGCTCGGCTACACCGGCGGCCTGTTCAAGAACGCCTTCGGCGGCAACAAGGGCGAGACCGCGGAATTCAAGGGCGAGCCGACCCGGGATTCGCTGACCCAGCCGCCGGCCGGCTACCAGACACCTTCGTCCAGTTTTGCCTATGGCACCGGGCCGAAGGAAGTCATGCAGAATTCGGCGAACATCAACCCGATGACGGGTAAATATTGACCGCAGCGCTCGCGTTGCGTCACCGTCCAATTCAGGCTCGTTTACGATCATCTTGCATTGCGATCGGCACGCGCGGATGCGTCCGGCGTGATCGCTTACTCGCGCCGAGGAGCTGCTAGCCCCGTCATGACCCCATCATCCCGATTGGCCGTGCGTTCCGTCGCGGCGCTGGCGCTGCTGCTGGCTCCTGCCCTCATGATGCAGACCGCCCGCGCGCAGACCGTGACCTCCGAGCGCCCCGCCACCTTCACGCTGACCAACGGCATGCAGGTCGTGGTGATCCCGGACCACCGCACCCCCGTGGTGACGCAGATGGTCTGGTACAAGGTCGGCTCCGCCGACGAGACCCCCGGCAA
>JAQGKA010000123.1 GCA_028290355.1 Tardiphaga sp.
GCAGGTTCAGTGGCTTAATGGACCGAAAATGGCCGCATACAGTTGCGGGGGCAGCCACGGCATTGGGGAGTAATCCCCGCACCGCATTCCCGTTTCACCTCCTCGCGGAGGCACCGATGACGGATGACAGGAAGCACAGCGCGCGGCGCCATGCAACTGGCATCGATGCATTACTCGCCCTGCAAGGCCGCGAGCACCTCGTCGGGCCGTTCCACCATCATCATGTGGCCGGCACCGGGCAGAATTACCGTGCGGGCATTTGGCAAGGCCGCGGCCAGCGCCTTGCCGGCCTTCGCGGGAGTCATCATGTCGCGCTCGCCGAGAATGAGCGTGACTGGAATCGCTATCTGCGCGGCGGCGGCGAGCGCATTCTGATAGGCGTTGCAGGCGGCGAGGTCGGTGAACAGCACGCCGGGCTTTGTGGTTTCGAGCACGCGCTGTGCGCCGCCATGCATCCACAGGCCGGGTGCGAGGCTGCCGCCCAACTCGGCCTGAAAGCCGAGGCCCCAGATCGAGACCATGTCGATGGCGCTATGCGCATTGGCTTCGGCGTCTTTCAGCAGATCAGGGCCGACCGTCATCGTTGCCGCGGTGCCCATCAAATCGAGTCGTGTGATTTTGTCCGGATGCCGCGCCGCGGTTTCGAGCCCAATCAGCGAGCCCATCGAATGGCCGATCAGCCGCGCGCTCTTCGCGCCGGCGGCGTCGATCAGCGCCGCGGTCCAGTCGGCGAGATCGGCGATCGTCGTCAGCGCTGTGCCAGCCGAGCGACCATGGCCTGGCAGATCGGGCGCCAGCACCGCAAAACCATGATGCGCGAACCAGCGGTTGTGCAGCGCCCAGGTCGAATGATCGAAGCCGGCGCCGTGGATCATCACCACCACCGGCAACGCCGGATCGAAGGCGCGGCCGCCGGTGGCGACGAAGGTCTCAATGCCATTGACTGTGATCTGCATTGTTCAAACCTTCTGCGAGAGGCGAAACGCCTGGCCGAGATCATCGATGATGTCCTGCGACGCTTCGATGCCGATCGACAGCCGGATCAGCTCTTCGCCGATGCCGGCGGCTTTCAACTGTTCGGCATCCATCTGCTGATGCGTGGTGCTGGCGGGATGGATCACCAGCGTCTTGGCATCGCCGACATTGGCGAGATGGCTGATCAGCCGCAGTGACTCGATGAATTTGCGCCCGGCGGCGCGGCCGCCCTTGATGCCGAACGAGATGATCGAACCGGCGCCGCGCGGCAACAGCCGCTTTGCCAATTCATGATCGGGATGATTTTCCAGCGATGGATGCAGCACCCAGTCGACCGCCTTGTTCGCGGTAAGGAAGGCCAGCACCGCATGGGTGTTGGCGACGTGGCGCTCCATCCGGATGCCCAGGGTCTCGACGCCCTGCAGCAGCTGGAACGCATTGGTCGGCGACAAACAAGCGCCGAAATCGCGCAGGCCTTCGGTGCGGGCGCGCATGATGAAGGCGGCGGGCCCGAACTGTTCGTCGAAGACGATGCCGTGATAGCCGGCATAGGGTTCGGTGAGCACCGGAAATTTTCCGGAGGCATGCCAGTCGAAGCGGCCGCCATCGACGATGACGCCGCCGATCGCGATGCCGTGGCCGCCGATCCATTTTGTGGCGGAGTTCATCACGATGTCGGCGCCGAGTTCGATCGGGCGGCTGAGATAGGGCGTGGCAAAGGTGTTGTCGATCAGCAGCGGGATCTTCGCATCATGCGCGATGGCGGCGACAGCCGGGATATCCAGTACTTCGAGGCCGGGATTGCCGATGGTCTCGCCGATCACCAGCCGGGTGTTCGGCTGGATCGCGGCGCGCAACGCGTCGAGGTCGCGCGGCTTCACGAAGCTGGTGGTGATGCCGAAGCGCGGCAGCGTATGGGCCAGCAGGTTGATGGTGCCGCCATAAAGCGAGGAGGAGGCGACGATGTGATCGCCGGCGCCGAGCAATGTTGCGATGGCGAGATGCAGCGCGGCCATGCCACTGGCGGTACAGATCGCTCCGACGCCGCCTTCCAGCGCCGCAAGGCGTTCCTCGAGCACGGCGGTCGTCGGGTTGGAAATGCGGGTGTAGATGTGGCCGGCGCGTTCGAGATTGAACAGCGCCGCAGCGTGATCGGAATCCTGAAATACATAGGATGTGGTCTGATAGATCGGCACGGCGCGTGCGCCAGTGACGGGATCCGGATGCTGTCCGGCATGCAGGCTCAAGGTCTCGAAGGCAGGCGGCTTGGGTGCGGGCATGTGAACTCGATCATCCATCGGCGCGAACAGGGCGCTCTGTATGCCACGAATCGCGGTCCGGCGTTAGCGGCCTGGGTCTCAGGCGCAGCCGGGTCAGCGGGCTGCGCGGCTGTCGTCGGAACCTTTATCCAGCCCGCGAATTGACTGGCCGCAAACATCGGGGAGGTCGCCATGAAAAATCTTGTGCTGTGCACTGCGGTTGCCGGTCTGCTTCTTTCGTCGGTCGCGGTTGAAGCCAAGGGCTGCATCAAGGGCGCGATCATCGGCGGCATCGCCGGGCATTATGCCGGGCATGGCAAGGTCGGCGTCATAGCGGGTTGCGTGATCGGCCGCCACGAGGCAAACAAGGCCGATGCCGAACGGGCGCAGCGCTCACAGCAACAGCCGCAGCCATCGAACCAGAGTGGCCGCATCTGATTCGGATGATGCTGCCAGCGCCGCCAGCATCTGCTAAAATTTTGATTCGATTTGCCGGTTCAGGAGAACCTCGCCCCCATCGGGCCGGGGTTCTTTCTGTCTCTGCGATTCCAAGGCGAGAATGGACGTAAGCGGTGCTGCATCGGGATATCTACTGGCTTGGCAAGCAATGGGC
>JAQGKA010000135.1 GCA_028290355.1 Tardiphaga sp.
CCCACAAGCGGAGAGGGAAGAAAGCACGCCGTGCTGCACCGCGTCCGCTAATTTGCAGCAGCCAAGTTCATTGCGCGTTCATGACCGTTGCATTACATTTTCGTGACACGACGCAGTTTCCGGCTGCGCCGTCCGCCTTCTGGCCGCCGCCAGCTGAGGCCAGGGCCGATCCGGTGGTGTTACGTCCCACATGGCGGCTCCACTCAATCAAGTGCCCCGAACCACCGTCGCCGCTGCCACGCCCATGGGCATCTGGCGGCCGCTCGCCGTGGCCGTGCCGCATCTCGGTGCGCTGCTGGTGATGCTGCAGACCGAGGCCGATTTCACCTCGCGGGTAGGCTTCGTGCTGGCCTGGGGCATCCTCAATTTCTTCTGGATCGCGCTGCTGCGCCGGCCGGCTTTGTCCGGCGCGCTGTCGCTGACCCTGGTCGTCATCCTGGTGCTGTTGTCGCGGCTGAAGCACGACGTGGTGCAGATGACCGCGAATTTCGTCGACCTGATGGTGATCGACCGCGACACCGCGGCGTTCCTGTTCACCATCTTCCCGAACCTGCGCTGGTCGGCGATCGGCGCCGCCGCGCTCGTGCTGCCGCTGATGTACGCGTTGTGGTGGCTCGACCCGTTCCGGATCCGCCGGCTGCCCGCCGCCGCCGCGTTGCTAGCCTGCCTGTCCGGGCTGGTCGGCTACGCCATGGTCTGGCCGGACGAGGCTTGGCGTGGCTATTACGACGACGGCTACCTGTCGAAGTTCGCGCGCTCCGGCGTCACCGCGGTGTCGGACTTCGCCAGTTACGGTTTCATGGAATCCGATGGCGTGGTGGCCGAGCGGCTGAAGATGCCGCTGGAGGACTCCTGCCATCCCGCCGGACGCCGCCCGCACATCATCATGGTGCACGACGAATCCTCGTTCGACATCCGCCAGGCCGAGGGCATCAAGACGCCGCCGGGCTATGGCAGCCACTTTGCGTCGTGGGACGGCAAAGCTCGCAAATTTCTCGCCGAAAGCAATGGCGGGCCGAGCTGGTTCACCGAATACAACGTGCTGGCCGGACTGTCGTCGCGCTCGTTCGGGCGGTTTTCGTACTTCGTGACGCGGATCGCGTCCGGCCGCGTCGAGCGCGGCCTGCCGCTGGCACTGCGGCGCTGCGGCTACAGCACGATCTCGCTGTATCCGGCGTTCGGCGCCTTCATGAGCGCGCGGAATTTCCAGACCACCACCGGCGTGCAGCGCTTCTATGACGCGAAAGATCTGGGTGCCAAGGGCGTCGAGCCCGACAGCTTCTTCTACGATTCCGCGGTGCGCCTGATGGCCGAGGCCCCGCCGGCCAATCCGCTGTTCATGTTCGTCTATCTCGCCGCCAATCATTTTCCGTGGGAGACGAAATTCCGGCCGGACCTGACGCCGGCGTGGCGCAGCCCCGGCAATGTGCCGGTGGTTGACGAGTATCTGCGACGGCAGGCGATGAGCGTCGACAACTACGGCGCGTTCGTTGCCAAGCTGAAGAAGCAGTTTCCGGCGCAGCCGTTCCTGATCGTGCGCTACGGCGATCATCAGCCGGAGTTCTCGCCCTCGGTGCTCGATCCCGCGCTGGACGAAGCCGGATTGGGCAAGAAGCTGATGGCCTATGACCCGCGCTACTACGCGACCTATTACGCGATCGACGCGATCAATTTCGAGCCGGTGAAGAGCCCGGTGGTGATGGACACCATCGACGGGCCGTACCTACCGCTGGTGATCCAGGAAGCCGCTGGCATTCCGCTCGATCCCTCCTTCGAGGAACAGCGCAAGATCATGCTCCGCTGCAAGGGCGTGTTCTATGCCTGCAAGGACGGCGCGGAAGCCAGGCGGTTCAACCGGCTGCTGATCGATGCCGGGATGATCAAGAATTTGTAGGGCTGCTTTCTTACTTCCCCTCTCCCACAAGGGGAGAGGGGAAGAAAGGACAGAACTCGTTATCTACTTCCTTCCGATTTTCTCCCACAGCCAGCGCGCGACGACGTCCGGTGAACTGGTGGCGTCGTTGCCGGCGGCGCGAAGGTTGGCTTCGCGCATGGTGGCGATGTCGATGCGGCCCAGCAGCGGCTGCAGCGCCGCGCGCAATGCCTGATCGTTGCCGCGCTTTGGCGCCAGCAGCATGATGGCGTCATAGGGCGGGATCGCGTATTTGGGATCGTCGAGTACCACCAGATCGTATTTCGCGATCAGGCCGTCGCTGGTGTAGCCGGCGATGACGTCGACCTCGCCGGAGGCCACCGCAGCATACATGAAATCCGGCTGCATCTGCCGCTGCGCGCGAAAGGCGATGCCATAGGCTTTCTGCAATCCCGCCCATTCCGGCCGCGAGAAGAACTCGTAGTCCGCCGCCATGGTCATGGTCGAGGTATGCGACGCGAGGTCGGCAATCGACTTGATGCCGAGCGCCTCGGCCTTGCGGCGCGGCATCACCAGCGCATAGGCGTTGGCAAATCCGAGTTCGCCGAACAAGGTGATACTGGCTTTCGCCAGCGTATCTTTCAGGATGCCAAGCAATTCCTCGCGCGGCTTCACGTCGGTGTGGTGAAACTGGTTGGCCCACAAAGTCCCGGAGTAATCGACGTAGACATCGATATCGCCGGAGCCCAGCGCGTCGTAGATCACGTTGGAGCCGAGACCTTCGCGCGTGGTGGCGGGGAGGCCGGCTGCCTGCAGCCGCTGCGCCATCAACGCCGCCAGCACATATTGCTCGCTGAAGGTCTTGGCGCCGACCACGACGCGCAAACCGGAATACGACAATGAGCGTACCAGAGTCGCCACCACCAGCGCGGCGATGCCGAGGGCGCCGATCGCGGTGCGGACGCGTTGGCGCAGGCGGATGCCGGTCTCGATCAGCGCCAGCAATTGATCGACCGCCAGCGCCAGCAATGCGGCGGCAAAGCAGCCGAACAGCACGAACACCCAGTTCTGGGTCTGCAGTCCCGCAAAGATGTAGTTGCCGAGGCTGGTCTGGCCGATTGGCGTCGATAGCGTCGCGGTGCCGATCACCCACACCGCGGAGGTGCGGATCCCCGCCATCATCACCGGCAACGCCAGTGGCAGTTCGACCATGAACAGCGATTGCTGCGGCGTCATGCCAACGCCTTGCGCGGCCTCGGTGAGTGCGGCATCGACGCCATCGAGGCCGGTGATGGTGTTGCGCAGCACCGGGAGCATCGAATACAGCGCCAGCGCCAGCACCGACGGCAGGAAGCCGAAGGCGGAAAAGCCCGCGCCGAACCATTGCAGCGACAACGCGGCCAGCGCCAGCAGCAGCGGATAGAACAGCGCCAGCAGTGCCAGGCCCGGCACGGTCTGCACGATGCTGGCGAGGCCGAGCAGGGCGCCGCGCAGCACGGGGCGATTGCGGGCGACGATCGCCAGCGGCAGGCTGATCGCGAGGCCCAGCGCCAGCGCGGTCACGCTGACGCGGACATGGTTGCCGAGATAATCCGGCAGATGGCCGAGCGCCTCGCTCCAGCGCGGATCGGTGAACAGACTCATGCCGCGCCACCCCCATCGTCCTTGGGCAGCAGCATCTGCAGCCGTGCGGCCTGGCGCCGCGGCGTGCCGAGCAATTCGCCGACATAGGGATCGTCGCTCTGCGAGAGGTCCGTGGGCGTGCCTTCCGCCAGCAGTTTGCCGGAGCGCATCACCGCGACGCGGTCGGCGAGCAGAATCGCCTCGGTCATGTCGTGGGTGATCATGATGGTGGTGAGGCCGAGTTGCTTGTGCAGGGCGCGGTAGTCGTCGCCGAGGGCATCGCGGGTCAGCGGATCGAGCGCGCCGAACGGTTCGTCCATCAGCACGATGCGCGGCCTGGCGGCGAGCGCCCGGGCGACGCCGACGCGCTGGCGCTGGCCGCCGGACAGTTCATGCGGGAAGCGGTCGCGATGATGTGTGCGGTCGAGCCGCACCAGATCGAGCAGCTCATCGACCCGCGCGGAGATTTCATCCGAGGGGATGCCGAGCAGTCTTGGAGTGATACCGATATTGTCGGCGACGCTCATATGCGGAAACAACCCGCCGCTCTGGAAGACATAGCCGATACGGCGGCGCAGCCCGATCGGATCGACCGAGGTGACATCCTCGCCGGCCACCGTGATGGAGCCGGTGCTCGGTTCGATCAGCCGGTTGGCGAGCCGCAGCAGCGTGGTCTTGCCGGAGCCGGAGCCGCCGACAATGGCGAGGAACTCGCCCTCGGCGACATCCAGCGAAACGTCGTCGACGGCCTGAACGCGGCCGCCGTCAAAACTCTTGCTGACATGGCTGAAGGAGATGAGCGGGGCGATCATGAGAAGCGGGCAACGCAAGCGGCGGTGCTTCTTACCCTCCCCTGGAGGGGGAGGGTCGATGCGCGCGCAGCGCGCGTCGGGGTGGGGTGAGCAGTGTGCGTGAGACGTGAGGTTTTCACCCCACCCCGGAGCACGCCAACGATGCTGCGCATCGTCGGCGCCCTCCGACCCTCCCCCTCCAGGGGAGGGTGAAGGTCGCGTTGGCTCGGTGCGCTGTGCTTTGAATGCATGTTATGGCGAGGCTATCACAGGGCCTCGCGGGTGACCAAGCTTGCGCCCCGCCGTTGAATTGTTGTGGCGAGAGCGCTAAGCCATCTGCAGAACGAAAATGGCATCGGGGAACGCGCGTGCAGGCAGGTGAAGCCGCGGCAGCAAGGGCGGTTGCGCTTGACGACGCGACGGTGGCGTTTCGCGTTGCCGACGCGCGCGTCTACACCGCTGTGGACAAGGCGACCCTGGGGGTGGACGACGGCGAGTTTGTCGCCATCGTCGGACCCACCGGCTGCGGAAAATCCACATTGCTGAACGTCGCCGCGGGGTTGCTGAAGCCGGCATCGGGCGCGGTGCGGATTTTCGATGCGGCGCTGAACGGGCTGAACCATCAGGCCGGCTATCTGTTTCAGGCCGATGCGCTGTTTCCCTGGAAAACCGCGATCGACAATGTCGCGATCGGGCTGGAGATCAAAGGCGTCGCCCGCGCCGAAGCACTGGAGCGGGCGCAGGCTTGGCTGACCTCGGTGGGCCTCGGCGCCTTCGGCAATCGCTACCCGCACATGCTGTCGGGCGGCCAGCGCAAGCGCGTCGGGATGGCGCAGGTGCTGATCCGCGATCCCAGGATATTGCTGATGGATGAGCCGTTCGGGCCGCTCGATGCGCAGACCCGGCAAATCATGGGCAACCTGCTGCTGCAGCTGTGGACCAAGGACCGCAAGGCGGTGCTGTTCGTCACCCACGACCTCGAGGAAGCGATTGCGCTGGCGGATCGCGTGGTGATCATGTCGGCGGGGCCGGGCTCGCGCATCATCGGCGACTGGCGGGTGCCGCTGCCGCGGCCGCGCGACATCTTCGAAGTGCGGCTCGACAAGGAATTTCACGCGCTGCATCGCGAGATCTGGAACGTGTTGAAGGACGAAGTGATGAAGGGCTACGCGCAATCGGCAGGTGCGGCATGACGGCGTCATCGGGGTGATGAATCTTTAATTCAGGCTGCGCAGCCGATCGCGTACACAGCGCTCTTCAGGAGGACCACATCATGACGTCGTTCAAGACTATCACATGCGCAGCAGGCCTCGTTCTCGGCTTTGGCGCCCATGTCGCTGTGGCGGCAGAGGCGTTCACGCTGTCGTCATCGACCTTCAAGGACGGCGGCATGATGCCCGGCAAGACCGGCGGCGCCAAGAAGGACAATCCGAATTGCCTCGGCGAAAACATCTCGCCGCAGCTGTCGTGGAGCAATCCGCCGGCGAGTACCAAAAGCTATGCCATGATCGTGGTCGATCCGCAGGCCCGCAACGGCTTTGGTCTCGATCACTGGATCGCCTACGGCATCGCGGTGTCGGTGAGCGGCTTTGCCGAAGGCGAGGTCAGCGGGCCGTCGGACAAATATATCGGCGGCAGCGGCAATGCCGGGCAGCCCAACTATTCCGGGCCGTGTACCCCGGTCGGCGCGCCGCATCACTACAATTTTACGCTGATCGCCACGGACCTTGACGCCAAGGAATTGCCGGCGGGACTGACGCGCGAGCAGTTGCTGGCGAAGCTCGACGGCCACGCCAAGGGCGCCACCGGCCTGGTCGGCCTGTTCGTGCATCCCTGATCGTCGCGTGATGCTGTTGCACCGGAAGCCGGGAGTGGATCGATCGTGAACAGGCTCACTTTGCTGCTGTGTCAGATGCTGGTCGCCGTGGTGTTTTTCGGGCTGTGGCAATTGCTCAGCACCGTGCCGCTATTCGGCGTCACGGTGCTGCCGCCGTTCTTCTTCTCCAATCCCGTCGACGTCGCCAGCCAGGTCGTCGCCTGGTTCGCCAGCGGGGTGATCTGGAAGCACCTGCTGATCACGCTGTGGGAGTCGATCCTCGCTTTCGCGATCGGCTCGCTCGGCGGCGTCATGGTCGGCTTCTGGTTCGCGCGCCAGCCGCGGGTCGCTGCGATCTTCGATCCCTATGTGAAAATGATCAATGCGCTGCCGCGCGTGGTGCTGGCTCCGATCTTCACGCTGTGGCTCGGTCTCGGCATCTGGTCGAAGGTCGCGCTTGGCGTCACGCTGGTGTTCTTCATCGTGTTCTTCAACGTCTATCAGGGCGTCAAGGAAACCAGCCGAGGGCTGGTCGACAATGCGCGGATGCTCGGCATGAGCGAGCGGCAACAGCTGCGCCACGTCTATTGGCCATCGGCCTTGTCATGGATGTTTTCATCGCTGCATACGGCCGTCGGCTTCGCCGTCGTCGGTGCTGTGGTCGGCGAGTATCTCGGCTCCGCCGCCGGGCTGGGCTATCTGATCCAGCAGGCCGAAGGCACGTTCGACGTTGCGGGCGTGTTCGCCGGGATGATCGTGCTGTCCGCTTTCGTCATCCTCATCGACCTGGCGGTGACGCTGGCAGAACGGCGCCTGCTGGTGTGGCGGCCGACTGCAGCTGAAAGCCGCGGCTAGAGTTTGATCCACGAAGTTTGAATCCAACGCAGCCCTTTACTTAACCTCTCCCCGCTTGCGGGGAGAGGTCGGAGCCGAGCGTGAGCTCGGCTTCGGGTGAGGGGGAGCCAGAGAGTCTCACGGACGCCCCTCACCCGGCTCGAATGACCTTCGGTCCTTCGAGCCACCCTCTCCCCGCAAGCGGGGAGAGGGTGAATCAGTCCAGCATCTTCGTATCGTCAGGCGCCTGCGGCGGCGTCTTGATGGCGTTCGACTTGATCGGCCGGCCGTCCGGATTTGTTCCGGGTTGTTCTGTGCCCTTCGGGATGATGACAAGGTCGCCCGCCTTGACTGGAACCTCCTT
>JAQGKA010000170.1 GCA_028290355.1 Tardiphaga sp.
CCCCGCCATAGACAAATCACAGTGAGGGTGGTTCATCGCGGCCATGCTCAGACGTATCTATGATTGGTGTATCGACGCCGCCCACAAGCCCTACGCGCTCTGGTTGATGGGAGCGGTCTCGTTTGCGGAGAGTTCGTTCTTCCCGGTGCCGCCGGACGTGATGCTGATTCCGATGGCGCTGGCGCGGCCGGAGCGGGCCTGGATCTATGCCATGGTGTGCACCGTGACCTCGGTGCTCGGCGGCGTGCTCGGCTATGCCATTGGCGCGCTGCTGTATGATTCCGTCGGCCACTGGGTGATCAATTTCTACGGCTATGGCGACAAGGTCGAGGCGTTCCGCGCCGGCTATGCGGAATATGGCGCGTGGATCATCCTGCTGAAGGGACTGACGCCCATTCCCTTCAAGCTTGTCACCATCACGTCAGGTTTCGCGAATTATAACATCTGGATGTTCGTCGGGCTGTCGCTGATCGCCCGCGGCGGCCGGTTCTTCCTCGTCGCTATCCTGCTCAACCGGTACGGCGTATGGATCCGAGAAGCCATCGAGAAGCGTCTGGGGCTGTGGGTCGCGCTTGGCGTCGGCGTGCTGGTGCTTGGCTTCATCATCGCTTTCCGGATGTTCTAGCCAGGATGCTTTCCCCGGTGCAGGTGCCGGGATACGTTTCTCCGCATGTCTGATTTGACGAATCTGCCGAGTGGAGCCACCCGCAGCTGCATCTTCGCCACCCTGGCGACGTTGATCATCGCCGCGGCAGCGCCATGCGTTTGGTCGCAGGTGGCGCAGTCTCCGGCTTCGCCGATCGCCCCGGCTGTGGCGCCCGACCAGCCGGCCGCACCTCCGTTGTCCGAAAATCCCGGTCTGATCAACGAAATCGGCAAGCTTTTCAAGAAATCGACGTCGATCTTTCCGGCGCTGCCCTCGTTCAAGAGTCCCGGCCAGACCATTGACGATCTCAATGCGAGCGCCAAAGGGGCCACTGACGCCCTGCCGCAACTGACGACCATGGTCAAAGGCCGCATGGCGTGTCCCGTCGCCGCCAATGGCGCGCCGGACTGCAAGACCGCCTCCGACCGGCTGTGCCAGAGCAAGGGTTTCAAGGAGGGCAAAAGTCTCGATACCGACGCCGCACAGAGCTGCAACCCGAAGGCGCTGCTGTCCGGCCGCAAGCCCGAGGAGGGCGACTGCAAGACCGAAAACTACGTCACCCGGGCGCTCTGCCAGTAAAGGCGCTTTTTCGGGGAGCCGCTTTTTTCTTCCGCACCGCAATTGCCATCCGGCCTTGGCTTCTGGCATCGTCCGGCCGCCCCAAGGGGCGGCCGGGGGTCGCCAAAGGGTTGGGCCGGCGCAAAGACGTCGCGCAAAAGAAAAGAAGCAGAGGAATTCCCATGTCGATGCCAGCCTTGTTCAAGAACCGCCTGTCGCTCCCGGTGATCGGTGCGCCGCTGTTCATCATCTCGGTGCCCGATCTGGTGATCGCCCAGTGCAAGGCCGGCATCGTCGGATCGTTTCCGGCGCTGAACGCGCGGCCGGCGGCGCTGCTCGACGAGTGGCTGGTGCGGATCAAGGAAGAACTGGCTGCCCACGACAAGGCGCATCCGGACCGACTGTCGGCGCCGTTCGCGGTCAACCAGATCGTGCACAAATCCAACAACCGGCTCGATCAGGATCTGGCGCTCTGCGAGAAGCACAAGGTGCCGATGATGATCACGTCGCGCGGCGCGCGCGAGGAATTGAACCAGGCCGCGCATGCGTGGGGCGGCATCGTGTTTCACGACGTCATCAACCAGCGTTTCGCCCATAAGGCTATCGAGAAGGGCGCCGACGGACTCATTCTGGTGTCGGCCGGCGCCGGCGGCCATGCCGGCGAGATTTCGCCGCTGGCCTTCGTGGCGGAGACCCGGCAATGGTTCGATGGCCCGCTCGCTTTGTCCGGCGCCATCGGCAACGGCCGCGCGATCCGCGCCGCCCGCGTCCTCGGCGCCGATTTCGCCTATATCGGTTCGGCCTTCATCGCTACCACCGAGGCCAATGCGGTGCCGGGCTACAAGGACATGATCACGTCGTCGGCGGCCGAAGACATCGTCTATTCCAACCTGTTCACCGGCGTGCACGGTAACTACCTGAAGCCCTCCATCGTCGCCGCTGGTATGGATCCCGATAATCTTCCGGAGTCCGACGCCACGAAAATGAATTTCGGCACCGACGCGTCCGGCGAACGCGCCAAGCCGAAGGCCTGGAAGGAAATCTGGGGCAGCGGCCAGGGCGTCGGCAGCGTTGGCAAGGTGGTGCCGGTGGCCGAACTGATCGCGCGTTTCAAGAGGGAATACGACGCAGCGATCGATCCGGCGCTGTAAGCCAAAACTAACGCGAGAAGAAAGCCAAGTACAAGGAATGGACTTCATCTATCGCGTGGACGGCCATCATGTCGTCACCACTCCCCATGCCGCCGGCCCGTGGAACGAGACCATGCAGCACGGCTCGGCGCCGTCGGCGTTGGTAACGTGGCTCGCCGAACAGATGCCTACGGCTAGTCCGATGCAGATCGTCCGCGTCACCATCGATCTGCTGCGGCCGGTGCCGGTGGCGCCGCTCACCTTCGAGACCGAAGTTTTGCGCGAAGGCCGCAAGATCCAGCTCTGCGCGATTCGGCTGCTAGCCAGTGGCGTCCTCGTGGTGCGCGCCACGGTGTTGAAGATCCGGATCGAGCCATTGGCATTGCCGCCGGAGATCGCCGATCCGCCGATCGACGTGCCGCCGCCGGACCAGGGCGGGCTCTTGGAACCGCGCTATGCCAGCAGTCCCTTCGTCACCGGCATGACCGTGCGCGCGGTGCGCGGCGGCTTCCTCAAGCTGGGGCCGGGTGCGATCTGGTACCGGCTGAACCGGCCGATCGTCGAGGGCGCCGCGATCTCGCAGGTGATGCGCGCTGTGGTCGCCGCCGACTTCAGCAACGGTACTTCCGCGGTGCTCAGCTTCGACGACTGGACCTTTCTCAACGCCGACCTCTCGGTCAATCTGTCGCGGCCGCCGGTCGGCGACTGGATCCTGCTGGATTCGGAAAGCTGGATCGGCCCCGACGGCGCCGGCGTTGCCGCCTCGAAGCTCGCTGACGTCAACGGCTATTTCGGCCGCGCGGTGCAGAGCCTGGTGATCGAAAAGCGCTGAGGCCTTTGCGCCTTTCGACGCCCCGAAGTTTATTCCTGGGGGCCTGGAACTACCTGATACCGCGCGGGTTTATTGGCCGTCAGGGGGCGGTATGAGTTCGACGCAGGCGCTAGCAGACAAGGCCAAGACGGGCATATGGGGATTGGACAACATCCTCTCGGGCGGGTTTTCCCGGGGCCACATATTTCTTGTGGAGGGTGCGCCGGGCACCGGCAAGACCACCGTCGCGTTGCAGTTCTTGCTGGAAGGCGCCCGCGCCGGCGAAAAGGGCCTCTACATCACCCTTTCCGAAACTGATGAAGAACTGCGCGATGGCGCGGCGTCCCATGGCTGGACGTTGGGCGAGGGCATCGAGGTGTTCGAATTGCTGCCGCCGGAGAGCCTGCTGGACTCCGACCAGCAGCAAAGCCTGCTGTATTCCTCTGATCTTGAGCTTGGCGAAACCACCAAGCAGATTTTTGAGGCCGTCGAGCGCACCCAGCCGAGTCGCGTGGTGTTGGACAGCCTGTCCGAGATCCGGCTGCTGGCGCAAAGCTCGCTGCGCTATCGCCGGCAAATTTTGGCGATCAAGCACTACTTCGCGAAGTACGGCACCACCGTGATGCTGCTCGACGACCTCACCGCCGAGATCGCCGACAAGACCGTGCACAGCGTAGCCCATGGCGTGCTGCGGCTGGAAGAGCTGGCCCCGGCTTACGGCGCCGAGCGTCGCCGCGCCCGCGTCATCAAATATCGCGGTGTGAAATTCCGCGGCGGCTATCACGACGCGACCATCACCAAGGGCGGCCTGAACGTGTTCCCGCGGCTGGTGGCGTCGGAGTATCGCAGCAATCTGGTCCGCACGACGAAATCTTCGGGCATCACCGAACTCGACAGGCTGCTCGGCGGCGGCATCGAGACTGGCTCGAGCACGCTGGTGCTGGGACCGGCCGGCACCGGCAAGTCGCTCACCGCGATCGTCAACGTCACGGCGGCCGTCGCGCGTGGCGAAAGGGCCGCTTTGTTTGTGTTCGACGAGGAACTCGGCCTGCTGTTCGACCGGATGAAGAAGCTCGGTATCGATCTCGCCGCCATGCAGAAATCCGGCAAGCTGTTGGTCGAGCAAGTCGATGCCGCGGAATTGTCGCCGGGCGAATTTGCGCATCGCGTCCGCAAGCAGGTCGATGAGCACGACATCAAGACCGTGGTGATCGACAGCCTCAACGGCTATCAGGCCGCGATGCCGGAAGAGAATTCGCTGATCCTGCACATGCATGAGCTGCTGCAGTATCTCAACCGCCGGGGGGCGGCGACCTTCATGACGGTGGCGCAGCATGGCCTGGTCGGCGACATGAAGGCGCCGATCGACGTCACCTATCTCGCCGATACGGTCATCCTGCTGCGTTACTTCGAGGCCGCCGGCAGTGTGCGCCGCGCCATCTCGGTGATCAAGAAGCGCACCGGCACCCATGAATCGACGATTCGCGAATATCGCATCGACGGCCGCGGCCTCACCATCGGCGCGCCGCTGAGCGAATTCCAGGGCGTGCTGCGCGGAGTGCCGGTCTACAACGGCGTCAGCGCGCTGCTTGAGGAAATGGCCCCGTGAAGCCAGGCCTTTCCTCAGAGCGCGCGGTTATCCTGGCCCCCAACGGGCGCGACGCGGCGGTGGCCGAGGGGCTGATCCGCGAAGCCGGATTCTACGCGCAGGCCTGTCCCGACTTCGCGTCGCTGCTGCATGAGATCGAAGGCGGTGCCGGCGTCGCCGTGATCGCCGACGAAGCCATCAAGACCATCGATCTGCGCGGCCTCGGCAACTGGCTGCACGATCAGCCCAGCTGGTCGGATTTTCCGATCGTGTTGCTCACCCACCAGGGCGGCGGCCCCGAGCGCAATCCGGATGCCGCGCGGCTCGGCCAGTTGCTGGGCAACGTCACCTTCATCGAGCGGCCGTTTCATCCGACCACATTGATATCAGTCGTCGGCTCCGCAGTGCGCGGCCGCCGCCGGCAATACCAGACCCGCGCCATCCTCGAAAATCTGAGCGAGAGCGAAGGCCTGCTGCAGACCGCGCTGAATGCCGGTCGACTCGGTGCGCTGGAGTTGCACCTGCCGGAACTCGAACTCGAGGTTTCCGATACCTGCAAATCGTTCTTCGGGCGCGGTCCCGACGATCCCTTCAGCTTCGATGATCTGCAGGCATCGATTCATCCCGACGATCGCGAGCGGCGGCAGGAGATACTGGATTCGACGTTGCAGAATGGTACCGACTACAATGTCGAGTATCGCAACATCTGGCCGGATGGATCGGTACACTGGATCGAAACCCGCGCCCGCGTGGTGCGCGGGCCGGGCGGCAGGGTCAAATCTCTGGTCGGCGTCGCCGTCGATATCACCGCACGAAAAACCGCAGACATCGAGCGCGACAATCTGCTGGACCAGCTCACCGCGGAGCGCACTGCCCTTGCGGAACTGACCGCGACCCTGGAGCAGCGCGTCGAGGAACGCACCGCCGACCTGATGAAGGAAGTCGCGGCGCGCGAGCGCGCGCAGGAGCAGCTCCGTCAGGCGCAGAAGATGGAAACCATCGGCCAGCTCACCGGCGGCGTCGCCCATGACTTCAACAATCTCTTGATGGCGGTGATGGGCAATCTGGAATTGCTGCGCAAGCGCATCCCCGACGATCCCCGCCTGCATCG
>JAQGKA010000178.1 GCA_028290355.1 Tardiphaga sp.
ATGATGCCGGCGCCGTCGTGGAATGCGCCGAGCTTGTCCTGCAGCGCCTCATAGGTGGCAATCGGAAGGAACCAGCCGCGCTTGTCGATGGCAAGGCGTTTCGACGCCCAGCCGCGTGCCTTGATGACGTTCACCAGGAAGTTCACCGGCAGATCGCCGTCCTGATAGATTTCCGCATTCGTGATGAAGGTGTTTGCAATGAAGTTGAAATATTCGAGCTGCCGGACGACGAACGCGGGTTCGCCCTCCACCGGCAACACCAGCGCCTGGAAAGTGTAATAGCCCGGCGTTTGTTGCCCGGTGAGGTAGAAGATATTCTCGGGCCCGGTCACGACCATGACGTCGATGCCAGCCGCGGCCAGAAGTTTGCGCGCGCGCGCAACCCGCTGGTCGTATTCCGCTTTCGGGAAAGCCGATTCCGAGCCCTGCCGAATGCCGTTGTTATCCATAACTGTAGTCTCCAATGAGATGGGTGGCTGCAGCGTCGAAGGCGACGCCTAGGCCCGATGCGTGGTCCGCGTACACGGCTCCTGCCATGTACGAGACGCCCGAGACGGGATCGTCGATGAGGCCGTCGGCGCCGTAGAGCTCCGCAAAAGCTGGCGACGTCGCGCACGCCACGTGAAGCGCTGCAGCAGTCGCAGCGGCGCCTTCGTTCATCTGGCCAATCATGAAAGGAATGCCCGCACCGGACAGCCGCCGCGCCGCAGCCATGGTCGGCGCAATGCCACCGAGCTTCACCAGTTTGAGATGCGCAAAAATGCGACCGCCATAGGCGCAGATCCGCGCGATGTCATCCGGCGTGGCAACGCTTTCATCGAGCATCACCGGCAACGGACTTCGGTTGGCAAGCAAATCGACGGCCGCCCAGTCTCCGGGCGGAACGGGCTGCTCGACATAAGCGAGATCGTAGGCGGCCAGCGCATCGAGCTTCTCAAGCGCTTCCATCGCTGACCAACGGCCGTTTGCGTCCGCAGCAATTTTGACTCGCGTGCCGAAGCACTCACGCAGCATCGCGATCCGACGCAGATCCTCGGCAAAGTCGGCGGCGGCGACCCGAACCTTGAGATCCGTGAAGCCACGATCGACATAGGTTTGCGCCTGCGCGAGGAATTCCTCGAACGACGACCAGAACAGCGTCTGGTTGGTCTCGTGGACCACTTTCTCCGCAGTAGCGCCGAGCCATGCCGCAACGGTCAGATGTTCGCGACGGGCAACGAAATCATGCAGCGCGCAGTCGATCAGCGCGCGCACTGGAGCGATCAAGGGCTCGCCCCAATCCGCCATACTCGCAATTAAGTCGACTGGATCGTGGGTCCAATCCACGGCGCCAATGGCAGCAGCGGCACATTCCACCACGGTGCCTTCAACGAAGCCGTTGAGGTAGGCGATGTTGGCCCGCACTTCGCCGACACCGATCGTCTCGCCGTCGTCGAGCCGCAGGTAGATTTCCTTCAGATACGGGATACTGCCCGACGATGCCGTGTGCAGCACCAAACCGCCGCCGTAATGCAGATCAGCCGAGTGCAGTGAGACACGCACCAGCTCAAGCTCCGTTCCGCAGCATGGCTTTCGCCACATCGCGATAGATCAAGCTGGCGGCGACGAACTCATCCACCGGCACGAACTCGTCGGGCTTGTGGGCAACGGCGAGATCGCCCGGGCCGATCACCGTTCCTTGCGCGCCAATGCTGCGGAAATGCACGAGATCGCAGCCACCCTGGAAACCGTAAGGGCCCGGCCTGGCAACACCATGGGCGCGGCTCGCGGCGAGGCTTGCCTGCACGATCGGGGTGTCAAGGGCCGTCTCCGTCGCGCCACCGGTCGTCGCCTTATAGCCGACGATCTCGGCGCGCACGCCGAAGCGTTCACGGGCGAGCGCGAGCAGGTCGCCGATCTCGCGCTTGACCGCCTCCTCGTCCTCCCCCGGCACCATCCGGCGATCAAGCAGAAGATCGCAAGCACCCGGCAGCACGTTGTCGGCATGGCCCCCATTCATGCGGGTGACCGTCAGGCTTGCGGATCCCACAAGAGGATGCGTGCGATGACGCACTACTTTTTCGTGATGCTCCGCGACGAGACCCAGAAGCTCACCAGCACGATAGATCGCGTTCTCGCCGAGATGCGGCGTGCCGGAATGCGCAGACACGCCGTGCACCCGCACGACCGGGCGCAAACTTCCCTTGTGCGCGGTGAAGGTTGCGTTGGAGGTCGGCTCGCCGACGACGGCAGCATCGATCTTCGGAGCACCGCTGGCATAGAACTTGGCGCCTTCGCTGGCGATTTCCTCGTCGGCGACGAAGACGCCGAGCAGCGTGCCTGACCATGCCGCGCGATCCGCAGCAAGCATGCGCATGGCCTCCAGCATCGCCGCAAGCGGCCCCTTGCAGTCACACGCGCCGCGACCGTAGAGCCGTCCATCCGCTTCCTTCAGGACGAAGGGGTCGAATGACCAGCCATCGCCCACCGGCACGACGTCCATATGGGTGTTAAAGGCGAAGACCGGGCCGGCGCCATTCTCGAGCCGTGCGACAACGTTGATGCGCGCCGGTTTGTACTCCTGCAGCGCGACTTCGAATCCCTCGGTCGTCAGCAGTCCGCGCAGGAATTGCGCGGCGCGTGCCTCGTCGCCGGGAGGATTTTGCGTGTCGATCGCGACGAGGCTCGCCAGTTCGCGCTTCATACGGGCGACATCGGGTGACAAGGACATTCTGCAGGCTCCGGGCATAGCTTCAGTGAAGGATCTGGTCGAGGAATCGTTGCGCACGATCGTTGACCGTTCCGCTGAAGAACTGATCGCTTGGCGCGCTTTCGATGATCTCGCCCTGCTCCATGAAGACGATCCTGTCGGCAGCGCGACGCGCGAATCCCATTTCGTGGGTCACAACGATGCTCGTCATGCCCTCCGCGCTCAGCTCGGCCATGACGTCGAGCACTTCGCGGATCATTTCGGGATCGAGCGCGGATGTCGGCTCATCGTAGAGCATCAGCTTGGGGCGCATGGCGAGTGCGCGGGCGATGGCGACGCGC
Organism: Tardiphaga sp.; assembly: GCA_028290355.1. GTDB lineage: Bacteria > Pseudomonadota > Alphaproteobacteria > Rhizobiales > Xanthobacteraceae > Tardiphaga. The sequence goes on from JAQGKA010000178.1 coordinate 3,031, forward strand.
TGCTGCTGGCCACCCGACAGCTCGTCCGGGAAGGCATCCGCTTTTTCCGGAATCTGGACCTTGCGCAACAGATCGCTGGCAATGTCGTGAGCATCGGTAAGGTTGATGCCAAGGATCTTCATCGGCGCAAGCATCACATTCTCGATCGCCGAAAGATGGGCGAACAGCTCGAAATTCTGGAACACCATGCCGATCTGCTGGCGCAGCAGATGCGCATTCTTGCGTTCACGCGTGATATTCTCGCCTGCAAAGAAGATGTCGCCGCTGTCGACTGGTTCCAGCAGGTTGATGGAACGCAGCAGCGTTGACTTGCCGGAACCGGACGGGCCGATGACGACGACGGTCTCCTTCGCTGCAACCGTCATGCTGCAAGTCTTCAGGACCTGCACCGACCCGAAACTCTTGTTGATCCCGACGATCTCAAGAAAATGCTGCATGATCGCTTCCTGCACCTATCGGATCGCGAACGATTTCGATGTTCCGAGCATCCCCTCGGTCAGCGAAACCCGCCGCATCCGTAGGCGCTTCTTGGGATCGAGCGCCGTCTCGATCAGGATCTGCAGGCCCATGAAGGCCGTCGTCATCGCGAGATAGTAGATGCCGGCGGCGGTCAGCGCCTCGAAGTAGCGGAAGTCGGCGCTCGCGGTCTGATTGGCGACCAGCAGCAGCTCCTCGACGGCGATCACCGAAACCAATGCGCTGAGCTTCAGCATGCCTATCATCTGATTGCCGATCGGCGGCAGCACGATTCGCGCCGCCTGCGGAACGACGACATAACGCATCATCTGGCTGCCGGTCATGCCGAGCGCGAGGCCGGCCGTGCGCTGGCCCTTCTTCACCGCCTGCAGACCCGAACGCAGGATTTCTGCCATGTAGGCGCCCTCGTTCAGGGACAGTGCCAGCACGGCACACACGAAGGCCGACAGCTTGATGCCGAACGACGGCAGCACGTTGTAGATAAAGATGACCTGGAACAGCACCGGCGTGCCGCGAAACAGCCACAGGTAAAAGAACGAGACGACCTGCCCCGTGCGCGTTTGGCTCTCCTGGATCAGCGCCAGCACGAGACCGATCACAACGCCGAAGAACAGCGAGGTCGCAGTCAGCAGCAGGGTCATCCCCGCGCCGTGAATGAAGCTCGGTGAAACGAGATAGTGCCAGACGAGCTCGATTGACACGGCAAGGCCCTCTCAGTTGAGCAGCGATACGGAGGCGGGAAATTTCCAGGTCTCGATCAGCGTCTTGTAGGTCCCGTCGGCAACGATTTCCTTGAGCGCGGCCTCGACTGCCGCCTTCATCGCCGTGTCGCCCTTGCGCACCGCGATACCGATCTGGGTATTCGCCTCGAACTCGGCCCCAACCATAACGTAGGCGCCCGGCACCTTGTCCATCAGCTCGACGGCGCCCGGCGTGGAATTGAACAGGGCGTCGGCGCGCCCCTGCCGCAGCGTCAACGCCGAATCCTGCGCAGTGGGCAGCGTCATCACGGTGACGCCTGCGAGCCCGCCATCGCGGCACCGCTTGTCGTCCTGCCGCGCGTAGCTTTCCTGAATGCCACCGAGCGTGACGGCGATCGTCTTCCCGCACAGGGAATCGTCGCGGCCGGTGATCTTCGAGGGATTGGCCGCCTGCACGACAACCAGGCTGCCGATCTTCAAATAGGGGACGAACTCTACCTGTTCCGCGCGCTGCGCATTGATGTACATGGCCGAGTTGATGAGATCGATGCGCGCGCCCTGAAGCGCGGGGATCAGACCCTTGAACTCCATGTTCATCGGCTTCGGCTCGGCTCCGAGCTTTTTGCTCAATGCACCGATCATGTCGATGTCGAAACCCGCCAGCTTGCCGTCCTTCTGATATTCGAACGGCGCGAAGGTGGCGGCAACGCCGTATGTAAGCGCTCCTTTTTCGACCAAAGTGGCGGCCGAGAGATCCGCGGCCAAAACCTGCCCAGAAAGCAGGGCCGGACCGAACAGGCAGAGCGACAGCATTCCGCAGACAATCCGCAAGCGTGACATGGTGATACCTGTGCCTCGATTGTTTTATTGATGCGTAATGTACAATTATTGACCCCAGTTTCGTCAAGCCTCATCGGCAGGCAGCCTATGCCCAAGCTTTTGTCACTTATATTTTGCTTGGATCGCGCGGAGATCGTATTGTATTGATTGGAACATATCGTACTCTCGTAATGAACCTTCGAAACCTCCGCTAAAAAATGGCGCCTTCCTCCCGTCAGAGCAGCTTCCACTTGGCCAATCAGCTTCTGGACGTCATCCGCGACGCCAAACTGGAGCCGGGCCATCATCTGCGCGAGCAGCAGCTCGCCGATCTTGTTGGCGTCTCGCGAACGCCAATCCGCTCGGCGCTAAACCTCCTTGCCAAACGTGGCATCGTGGACACGCGCAAAAACCATGGATACTTCCTGCGCAAGCCGTTCGATTCATTGCATCGCATCGAGATCGAAGTTCCGTCGACGACCGACGAGAAACTCTACCAGCGGATGGTTCGCGATCGTCTGGATAACGTTGTTCCGAACTCCATGACCCAGAGCGAAATCGCGCGCCGCTATGACGTCGACCGGGTCGCGCTGACGCGCACCCTGTCACGGCTCGCCGAGGACGGCTTGATCGCGAAGAACAAGGGGCATGGATGGACCTTCCTTCCGACGTTCGACTCCTTGGTCTCGTTGCAAGGCAGCTACGAATTCCGCCTCACTCTGGAACCCGCCTGCTTCCTGCTGCCGACATTCAAGCCGGATCTCTCCGCAATCGAGCGGGTGCGCCTGCAACATTTGTATCTCATCTCACATCCCGACATCGCCTCAGTCAGCAGCACGCAACTATTTGAGACCGACGCGGCATTTCATGAAATGTGCGCTGAATTCTGCGGCAACGCCTTCTTCATTCAGGCGATCCAGCACCAGAATCGGCTGAGGCGGCTGTTGGAGTTCGGCAGCTATGCGAACAGTCGCCGCGTCCAGGACTGGTGCCGCGAGCACGTCGCAATCATCGAGGCGATCGCAACAAGAGATTTCAGCCAGGCCTCCGCCAAAATGCGCCAGCACCTCGAACAGGCATTGGCGACTGCACCAGGCGCGCAAAAAAGTGGCGGCTGACGATCAGTGTCCATAAAGGTCCAATCTGTGGGCCAAAGCCACCCCCTTGCGATAGATCGGCATCAGCCAACCCACCACATGCTTGGTCGCGGTGCGGGACGCGACGCAGGCCGGCATCGCGGTGGTGAATACGCCAGAGACCAATGCGCGATCCGGGGCCGAGCACGCCGTGGCCTTGATGCTTACTCTCGCCACGATGCTGCCGGCGGCCGACCGAGCCACCCGCGCCGGAAATTTCGGCTTCGAGTATTCATCTTGGCGAATGAAAGCAAAGCTGCTCGCGAATACCTGACATTGATCCGGGTATTTGAACAGCTGCGGGCGCTTGGCTACGACGGCAGTCACGATGCGGTCCAGCGCTATACCAAGGCGCGGCAGAAGGATCGCGCTTACAACCGTCGCTTACCCTTGCGGCGAATCAGCAAACTCACGCCTTGGGTAGCACTCTTGCGGTCGCGGGATATCTCGAAATGAGGCCCGGAGATATTCTACTCCCGGCCTCCGCAAGACATCCCATCTGCGACTAGGTTAGCCCACTTTAAGCCTTTGTTTAGATTGATCGAACGTGCCTCGTAGTGGGATTATCGTCGGCTCATCGCGAAGCGTGCGCAGGTCGGTATCCGGCGATAACGGTGTTTTTCTTTTCTTTCAGCACCTCATTCGCTGTTGTGTAAGATGTTCTGAAGAGCTGAGAATTTGCCTTGGCCATGCTGTGCAAAAGTCGTCAATCTGAGAGTACAAAGATCATGAAAAAGGTAGTTCGGCAAAAAACGATGCTGCAGAACAAGCCCAAAAAGAAACCACCGGCGGCGAGCCTTCAAGTTTTAACCACCGGGTCAAATGCGCCGCTTGAGATGGAACGCAAACTTGAAAAAGCTCTAGGTGCTCACGTACGGCGGCTTAGACGACAAAAAGACCTTTCGGTCGCCGGTATGGCCGAGGCCGCTGGTATTTCCGCGGGAATGTTGTCGAAACTCGAAAACGGCCAGATATCTCCGTCGCTCAGCACGTTGCAATCGATCGCGGCCGCTTTGGCTATTCCGATATCGTCGTTGTTTTCGGAATTCGAGGATCGGCGCGACTGTTCCTTCGTCGGTTCTGGGCAGGGTGTTGTAATCGAACGACGTGGCACCAAAGCGGGTCACGTCTATCGCCTGCTGGGTCACGCGCTTCGGGGGGCAATTGCCGTCGAACCCTATCTCATTGAGCTGCGAAAGGGATCGGCGCCCTACACCGAATTTCGCCACGCGGGGGTTGAGTTCATCTACATGATCTCGGGCAAGGTGTCTTATCGGCACGACGATCAGGTTTACCATCTACAGCCCGGCGATGCTCTGATGTTTGACTCAGGGGCATTGCACGGCCCGCAAAATCTCAAGGAGCTTCCGGCCACCTATTTGTCGATCATCATCTATGAGCAATCTAACGTCTAATATTGCTCGGAAGATCCTCGGCATTGCATGGTAGCAAGTCGTCTCAGTTTGCGAGCGTTTCAGAAAGTGGCGTGCCCGCATTCTCTAAGAACACCCAAGGCGAGACGCAGCGACCTCTGCCGAGGAAGAGGACGCTGAAACTTGACCCGCGTCAGTCACATGGGGGTCGAAGACGCGTGCGTCTCGCCGAGCCTGCGCAAAACCCCGATCAGCAATCGAGCGTCGTATCGCGCTCCCATTGCGTCAGATGCCTGGCAAAGTCGTTGAGTTCGATATGTTTCAGCTTGAGATAAGAAGGAACGAGCGATCCCATCGCATCGTGAAGAACTGTCGAATTCTCGAGCGCGCGAAGCGCGTCGAGCAAGTTGAGCGGCAGCTTCTTGACATCGACGACGGTATGCCCCTCGGTGTACATGTTGATGTCGAGCCGCGGACCGGGGTCGCGGGCATTCTTTAGGCCATCCAAGCCCGCTGCGAGCACCGAAGCCGGCATCAGATAAGGGTTCACCGCACCATCCGCGAGCCGAAGTTCAAAGCGATCGCCGTCAGGCACGCGGACCATATGGGTCCGATTGTTGCCGGTCCAGGTCACGGAATTCGGCGCCCAGGTCGCGCCGGATACAGTGCGGGGCGCGTTGATGCGTTTGTAGCTGTTAACCGTCGGATTGAGGATGGCGGCCAGCGCGTCGGCAGAATTGATGATGCCGCCGATGAAGTGCAAGCCGGTCTGCGACAGTCCATAAGGTGCGTTGCCGTCCTCGAAGCAGTTGTCACGACCTTTCCACATCGAAACGTGCATGTGGCAGCCAGTGCCCGTCAGATGCACGAACGGCTTGGGCATGAAGGTTGCCCGCAGGCCGTGCTTCTCGGCAATCGCCTTGGCCATGTATTTGAAGAAGACGTGGCGGTCGGCGGTCACCAGCGCGTCGTCGAAATTCCAGTTCATCTCGAACTGGCCGTTGGCATCCTCATGATCGTTCTGATAGGGCTGCCAGCCGAGCTGAAGCATGGAATCGCAGATCTCGGTAATGACGTCGTAACGACGCATCAATGCCTGCTGGTCGTAACAGGGCTTTATCTGGGTGTCGGCAGTGTCCGCGATGCCCGTTCCATCCGGCGAGATCAGGAAGAATTCACATTCCACACCGGTCTTCATCTGCATGCCCTGCTCGGCTGCGATAGCGATCTGCTTCTTGAGCGCGTTGCGCGGACCTTGCTCGACGGGTTTGCCATCCATCCACAGATCAGCCGCCAACCAGCCGACGTCCGGCTTCCAGGGCAGCTGGATCAGGCTTTCCGGGTCAGGCCTAGCGAAGAGGTCGGGATCGGCGGGGCTCATGTCGAGCCAGGTGGCAAATCCCGCAAAACCGGCGCCGGATTTCTGCATGCCTGTGATGGCCGATGCCGGCACCAGCTTTGCGCGCTGGCTCCCGAAAAGATCTGTGTAGGAAATCAAGAAGTATTTGATCGATTTTTCTTTGGCGACCTCGGCGAGGTTGATGGTCATAATTTTGTTTCCCTGAGAGTCCGGACGTCGTTGTGCGAACTGTGGTTCAAATGTCGGCCGCTGGAGATCGGGTATTTTCGGATCGGCGCACAGCCTAAAATTTTAGCTGCCCCGGTATCCAGTCCGTCCCCGCCAGCGGCACGCGTGCCATGGCGGCCGCTTCGATGGTCAAGGCGACAAGATCCTCCGGTTCCAGATTGTGCAGATGGCTCTTGCCGCAGGCCCGCGCGATGGTTTGGGCCTCAAGCGCCAGCACCGACAGATAATTTGCCAGCCGCCGTCCCGCCGAGACCGGATCCAGACGCGCTGCAAGCTCCGGGTCCTGCGTCGTGATGCCGGCAGGATCGCGACCGTCCTGCCAGTCATCGTAGGCGCCGGCCGTGGTGCCAAGCTTGCGGTACTCTTCTTCGTGAATTGGGTCGTTATCGCCCAATGCAACCAGCGCCGCCGTTCCAATCGCAACGGCGTCAGCCCCAAGCGCCAATGCTTTGGCAACATCCGCGCCATTGCGGATGCCGCCGGAAACGATCAGTTGTACCTTGCGGTGCATCCCGAGGTCCTGCAGCGCCTGCACGGCAGGACGTATCGCCGCCAGGATCGGAAGGCCGACGTGCTCGATGAAGACTTCCTGAGTCGCGGCCGTGCCACCCTGCATCCCGTCGAGCACAACCACGTCGGCACCGGATTTCACCGCCAGCGCAACGTCGTAATACGGCCGGGTGGCCCCCACCTTCACATAGATCGGTTTTTCCCAATCTGTGATCTCGCGCAGCTCTTCGATCTTGATTTCGAGATCGTCCGGTCCAGTCCAGTCTGGATGACGGCACGCCGAACGCTGGTCAATTCCCTTGGGAAGATTTCGCATCTGCGCCACGCGGTCGGAAATCTTCTGGCCGAGCAGCATACCGCCGCCGCCGGGCTTGGCGCCTTGACCGATTACCACTTCGATCGCATCGGCTTTGCGCAGGTCGTCCGGATTCATGCCGTAACGCGACGGCAAGTACTGGTAGATCAAGGTTTTTGACTGACCGCGCTCTTCAGGAGTCATGCCGCCATCGCCGGTGGTAGTTGATGTCCCGGCGATCGACGCGCCGCGGCCGAGGGCCTCCTTGGCCTGGGCGGACAAGGCACCGAAGCTCATCCCCGCGATCGTGATGGGAATTTTGAGGTGAATAGGCTTCTTGGCAAACCGGGTGCCCAACCACACATCGGTAGCACACTTTTCGCGGTAACCTTCGAGCGGGTAGCGCGAAATAGAAGCGCCCAGAAACAGCAAGTCATCGAAATGCGGAAGGACGCGCTTGGTGCCCGCGCCGCGAATGTCGTAGATGCCGGTAGCAGCCGCCCGCCGGATTTCTGCCATTGTATGCGGATCGAAGGTCGCAGACTGGCGAGGCAACGTTCGCGGAATGTGATTCGAGTCCATGAAAGCGATCCTTAGTATGCCGCGGCGTTATCGACGTGAAAATTATAGAGTTTGCGCGAGGAGCCATATCGCTTGAACTCATCGACATTGATCGCATCGCCCAGGCCTGCTGCATTGAGCAGTTCACGCAACTCTTCCTTGTGCTCTTCGCGCAGCGTCTTTTCTACGCAGTCCGTTCCCAGACTTTTCACCGAGCCGCGCACGAAAAGCCTCGCTTCGTAGATCGAATCTCCCAGTGCATCGCCCGCATCGCCCAGCACGATCAGCGTGCCCGATTGCGCCATGAAGGCGCTCATCGGCCCGATCGATCCTTTGACGACAATATTGACCCCCTTCATGGAGATGCCGCAACGCGCCGAAGCGTCACCATCGATGACAAGAAGCCCCCCATGCGCCGTGGCTCCCGCCGCCTGGCTGGCATCGCCCTTCACATGGACCATGCCGGAGATCATATTTTCCGCAACACCGACGCCGGCATTGCCCTCGACGACAACCGTGGCCTGCTTGTTCATGCCTGCGCAATAATAGCCGGCATGCCCGGCGATCTCGACCGTAACAGGAGCATCCAGACCGACCGCGAGAGAATGCTGTCCGTTCGGGTTTTCGACGCGCCAATGTGTCTGGTTTGTATTCGGTGCCAGCGCATGAAGTTGGATATTCAGTTCACGCCGGCTGGTTACCGCCAAATCAACAACCGACATCAGTGGCGCTCCCATGCGTAGACGCGGGCAGGTTCGGGTTCAAACACTCTTGCGTTTTCGATGCCTGGAAGTCCGACCAGAGCCCGGTATTCCGAACCGAACGCGACATACTGATCCGTCTCAGCCATAACGGCCGGCTTGCACGAAATCGGATCGCGGACAACGGCGAAACCGCTCTCGGTGCCAACCACGAAGGTGAAAAAGCCGTCGAGATCCGTAAGGCTGGACTCGAGCGCTTCGGCAAGCGTCGCGCCTTCACGTAGCTTCCAACTCAGGTAGCCAGCGGCCACTTCCGAATCATTATCGGTTTCAAAGGTGATGCCCTTGGGCTCCAGCACGCGGCGCAGGCTGCGGTGATTGGAGAGCGATCCGTTGTGAACCAGGCACTGATCAGCGCCCGTCGAGAACGGGTGTGCGCCGGCCGTCGTCACGGCACTCTCCGTCGCCATGCGTGTATGGCCGATGCCGTGGGTGCCGCTCATACCGGACAGGTCGAAACGCTTGGCGACATCGGCGGGCAAGCCCACTTCTTTGTAAAGCTCGATTCTCTGGCCGGCACCGATGATCTTGATGTCGGGACGCTCGCAACCCAACCAAGCCCTGACCCGCTTTTCCTCGCCCTTCGGAAATGACAGCACCAAGTGACTGTCGCGAAGCTTGCCCTGCACGGGTCCACCCAGCGCTTGAGCCACATCCTCGAGATTCTTTCCGCGCACGGTAAGCTTGAGGTGATCGGTATCTCCGCTGCCATACACGGCGAAGCCAGCGCTATCCGGGCCTCGGTCACTCATGACCTCAAGCATGCCAGCCAATAGTGAACCGAGCCTCGGTTCAAGCGTCTGATCCTTTAGGAACAAGCCAACAATTCCGCACATATAAACAATCTCCTGCCACCGCGCCTGTCAGCAGACTTAGCAAGTCGCCGGGCACAAAGTCAATTATTGAGAATGGTTATTTCCTGCGAAGAAACATCGTAGGTCTCGCGAGGATGGTTGGAGACGATCCCCACGACATCCATCTTCAGTTCTCCTATCCGCCAGCGATAAAGAAGATCGACCAGGCAGTGGTCGAATTTGGACGCCATCAAAACGACCTTGCGACGATCCTCGCGCGAACGAAGGGCCCATTCCATGTGGTAGCCCTTCGCAATCGGGCCGAAACTGGTAAACAGGTCTCGCGCGTTACTGCTCGCAGGAAGGCTGAAGACGATTCGCGTGAAGAAGCGCTTGGTTTCGCTATCGTCGAATTGATGGGCTTCGAGAATGTCGCCTCCGTGAGCAAAGAGTTCGGCTGTCACTCGGGCAACGATGCCGGGCTGATTTGGACAAGACAAAGTTAGAAGGAAATTCGCAGCAGACATGGGAGCCCAGATGTTGTGTTAGAATGTCAGGTTAACGGATGCCGTATCGAGCCATTCGCGGAAGCTTCCAGCGAAGCTGCGGAATAGAGCAACGTGGAATGTCGGGACATCATCGATTTGCCAGATGATAACGCCAATATGGGCGATGACCGTTGTTGCGACAGATCCTGCGCCGAAGGCTGGCGGAGTGAGATCGATGAACGCGCCACGCTGCAGTAGCGTACGCGCCGATGAGCCCGCGATCCGAAAAATGACATAGCCGCCGGACTGATCCGACACCGAGGCAACGCCCGCCAGCCGCTCCGCCAACGTCGCAGACCAATGCTGTGATGGCGTTTCCGTAAGGGCCAGCCACATGCCAGGCCCCGTACCAATCATGGTGAGCTCGTTGCTTGCGACCCAGGTCGGATCGGCCGGTGCGGCCACCTGCAGCGCGGCGCCTACCGCCGCGTGGTTGGCATTTTTGCGCAGCATCACCGTGGCCAGCCCGAAGCGTTGGCATTCGGATATTTCGAGTCCCTTAGCCACGCACGCGCACTCCTTCAGGATCGACAAAGACGGGGTCGCAGACTTCGATATCGATGTCCGCGCCCCGCACGGGATCGTGGACCCGAATCCGCTCGCCGTGACGCGCGGCACCTCGCTTGAGCAAAGCCAAGCCGATCGAATGACCGAGCGTCGGGGAGAATGCGACCGACGTGACGTAGCCTTCATCATTGGCGGCGACCGAGGCTGCGTCACAAGCGAGGAGATGACCTCCGGCCCGCAACCGTGCATCCCGATCGATCGGCTTGATGCCAATGAGCGAGGGACGATCCGCCGCCACAAGCCCGGCACGCTGTGCCATGACACGACCGATGAAGTCCTTCTTCTTCGACAGCATGCGTGCCATGCCGAGATCGCCGGCGGTTGTCTGCCCGTTCAGCTCATTGCCGGCCGGATGCCCTTTCTCGATGCGCATAACGCCGAGCGCTTCGGTGCCGTAGGGAACGAGATCGAAGTCATGGCCGACGTCGAACGCAGCGCGGATGAAAGCATCGCCAAGATTTGCGGGAACGCTGACCTCGAAGGCCAGTTCGCCGGAGAACGACAGCCGGAATATCCGCGCTGGCATACCGTTCCAGCGAAACTCGGCAACCGCCATGAACGGAAAGCCTTCATTGGATAAATCCAAGTCAGGGAGCATCTTCTGCAGTAACGTCCGCGATAGCGGGCCGGCGACGGCGTAGGTCGCCCACTGTTCGGTCACCGACGTCGCCTGCACGTCAAGATCCGGCCATAGCACCTGCCGGGCATAATCGATGTGCTGCATGATCTTGCCGGCGTTTGCGGTGGTTGTCGTGACAAAGAACCTGTGCTCTTCGAACCGCGTGGTGGTTCCGTCGTCCATCACCAGGCCGTCTTCGCGCAGCATCAGTCCGTAACGGGCTTTTCCGATCGGAAGCGTCGAGAACATGTTGACGTAGAGACGATCGAGCAACACGGCGGCATCAGCGCCATGGACGTCTATCTTGCCAAGCGTCGAAACATCGCAGATCCCGACGCCGTTGCGCGTCGTCGTCACCTCGCGATTGACGGTTTCAAGCCATGATTGCTCGCCCGGTCGTGCGAACCATTGTGCGCGCTTCCACTGGCCGGCATCGACAAAACTGGCTCCCTGGGTGACGGCCCAGTCATGGCTGGCGGTGCGGCGCACGGGGCGAAAGTGCGCCTCGCGGTGATGACCGGCAAACACACCGATCGCCACCGGAAGGTAAGGCGGTCGCGACAGGATGGTACCTGCTTCTGCAATCGTCTTTCCGGTCGCTTCGGCCAGAAGCGCGTGGCCGTTGAGCTGGCTGGTCTTGCCCTGGTCCGTCGCCATGCCTAACGTGGTGTAGCGCTTGAGGTGCTCGATCGAGACAAAACCCTCGCGGGCCGCAAGCGTGATATCGTCGTCGGTGACGTCGTGCTGGAAGTCGACGAAAGCTTTCGTCTTGCGGGTTGCCACATGCCACAGCGGCGTCACCGCCGCGGGATCGTCGCTGCATTGTGGTGCAGCTGTCGGCGAAGCGGATCGGCCAAAATCGGCTACGACGTTGGCAGCCGCGGTCGCACCACTCGACAGCGCCTCGGAAAGGGACAACCGTCCGGCTGCGGCTCCGATTGCCGTCATCCCGGCGGGGGCGCTGTCAAGCACAAAGCTATGAATGGTGTCCGACCACACTGGTCGGCTCCCTAGGTTGCTGCCTATGCCGATCGACGGATTCCAGCCACCGGCCATTGCCACCAGATCCGCTGCGATCCGCCGGCTTTGGCCATTCGCCATGCGGACATCGACGGATCGCGCGGTTCTGCCGCGCACATCGTCGATCGCCGCGCCGAGGAAGACTTCGGCGCCGGCCACCTGCACCCGACCGGCGGCGGCGTGCCGACTCGTCCGCGAGTCCACAACCGCCGCCACTTCCACGCCGGCGGCTATCAGGTCCTCCGCCGTCGCCCAGCCGCTGTCGGACGTGGTGAACACTGCCGCCCGACGCCCAGCCACCACGCCGAAGCGGTTGAGATAGGTCGATACGGCGGATGCCGTCATCACGCCGGGGCGGTCATTGCCACCAAAAACCAACGGGCGTTCAATCGCGCCGGAAGCCAGCAACGCGCGTTTGGCAACGATCTTCCAAAGCCGCTGGCGCGGTTGCCCGGCCGTCGCTCGCGGCAAATGGTCCGCGACCCTTTCGACCGCACCATATTCACGCCCATCATACACGCCGAATACTGTCGTCCGCGTCAAAACGGTGACGTTCGGCATCGACGCCAGTTCGGCCGCGGCCATGCGCGCCCATTCCGCCGCTGGCCTCCCGTCAATCTCGTGACGCTCGGACAGCAGGCGACCGCCCAGCAATCGGTCCTCGTCGGCGATGATCACGCGGAGGCCTGCTCGGCCTGCCAACAATGCGGCAATCAAGCCCGCCGGCCCACCGCCGATGATCAGCAGTTCGCAGAACGCATGGTTGCGATCATAGTGATCGGGATCCGGCAGCATCGACGCGCGACCCAGGCCCGCCGCGCGCCGGATCAGTGGTTCGTAAAGCTTTTCCCAGAATTTCGCCGGCCACATGAACGTCTTGTAGTAAAAGCCCGCGACGAAGATCGGAGACGCCAATTGATTGATGGCCAACACATCCAATGCCAGACTGGGCCAGCGATTTTGGCTGACCGCTTCCAAACCTTCGAACAACGACACGGTGGTTGCCCGCGTGTTCGGTTCGGCACGGGCGCCTACTCCCAAGGTCACAAGCGCATTGGGCTCCTCGCTGCCGGCCGTCATCACCCCGCGCGGCCTGTGGTACTTGAACGACCGGCCGATGAGCTTCACATCGTTTGCAATCAACGCCGATGCGAGCGTATCGCCGTCAAAACCACGATAGACATTGCCGTCAAAAGTGAAATTGAGCGGCTTGGCGCGGTCGATCAGGCCGCCTGTTGGGAGCCGGCTCATAGCGCCACCCGCCTGGCAAAGACGCTGCCAAGAATTTCATGGGTTTGCGTATTACGCTGCACTTCGATCCAGTTTCGGCAGCCTTGGGCATGGTACCAATGCTCCCGCATTACCCCGGCAGAATTTCTCCTGAGATACACGTACTCATAGAATCCGTCTTCCCCGAGAGGCCGCACAGGTGACGCATCGCCACGGTACACAAACTCCTGTACGTCGCGTTCGCCGCAATAGGGGCAAGGGATTCGCATGGGATGGGCCTTCTCAGTGCAGGTTCGGTTGGGCGCCCTGGCCCTTTTCATCGATCAGGTGACCGGTCGCAAAACGGTCGAGACGATAGGCCTTGGCGGTCTCATGGGGCCTATCGGTTGCCAGAAGATGTGCAAAGCACCACCCTGCGGCAGGCGTTGCCTTGAATCCGCCATAGCACCAGCCCGCATTGAGATAGAAGCCGGAAATCGGCGTGCGATCGATGATCGGAGAGCCATCCATCGTCATGTCGCAAATGCCGCCCCAGCTTCGCAGCAGGCGAACGCGGCCGATCAACGGCATGATGGCCATACCGCCTTCGCACACGTCTTCGACCACCGGCAGATTTCCGCGGCTCGCATAGCTGTTATAGCCGTCGATATCCCCGCCAAACACCAACCCGCCTTTGTCAGACTGACTGATATAGAAGTGTCCCGCGCCGAAGGTTATGACGCCGGGAATCAAAGGTTTCAGCGCCTCGGTGACGAACGCCTGAAGAACATGGCTCTCGATCGGCAACTGCAGACCTGCCATCTCGGCAACACGCGACGAACTGCCGGCGACCGACATGCCCACCTTCTTTGCCTGAATCGTGCCGCGCGTCGTTTCGACACCGGAAATACTGCCGTCCGGGCCACGCAGCATGCCGGTCACCTCACAGTTCTGAATGACGTCAACGCCGCGGTCCGAAGCGCCGCGCGCATACCCCCAAACGACTGCATCGTGTCGCGCTGTGCCGCCGCGCGCTTGAAGCAGGCCACCCATGACCGGGAAGCGCGCATGATCGAAATTTAAGAAAGGAGCCAGTTCGCGCACGCCAGCCACGTCCAGCAGTTCGGCATCGACGCCGCTCAACCGCATCGCATTGCCGCGCCTAGCAAATGCATCGCGCTGAGCGTCGGAGTGGTATAGGTTGAGCACACCGCGCTGGCTCACCATGGTGTTGTAGTTGAGGTCCTGCTCAAGCCCCTCCCACAGCTTCATCGACCACTCATAAAAGCTCGTGTTGCCCTCTAGGCCGTAGTTCGACCGGATGATCGTCGTGTTGCGGCCGGCATTGCCGCCTCCAATCCAGCCTTTTTCCACGACGGCGACGTTCGTGATGCCGTGCACCTTGGCAAGGTAGTAGGCCGTCGCAAGCCCATGACCGCCGCCACCTATGATGATGATGTCATAGGCCTTGCGGGGTGCCGCGTTTCGCCACGTCGGTCCCCAGTCGCGATGTCCAGAGAGAGCGTTTTTCGCAAGGGCCAGAAGGGAGAAATGTGCCAATGGAGCATCCGCTTGAAATATTGTTGCCTTAGAAGAAATTTATCCCACCGATTTGGAGATTTCTTTACTAAAAGCGACACATCAATGCTAAAATGAGACATGTCGGAAAAATTTGTCACCCGTACGCTCGGATTGCTGCTGATCGACGATTTTGCGTTGATGTCTTATGCGTCCATCGTCGAACCATACCGGGCGGCCAATTCTCTGGCGAAGCGCGAACTATATCGTTGGATCCATATTTCAAGCGATGGCAAGCCTGTAAAAGCTTCAAACGGCACTACCGTCGTTTCCGACTATAGCGTGACACACAAATTCTCCTGCGAGACGCTATTCGTTATCGCTGGCGGCGATCCGGCGAGCTTTTCCGACACCAAGACCTTTGCCTGCTTGAGGCGGCTCGCCTCGAAAAATACCATCCTTGTCGGCGTGTCAGGCGGGCCGTTCATCTTGGCCAGAGCAGGACTACTCCAGGATCACAAATCGACGATCCATTGGGATCATTGGCCCGCCTTCGTCGAAGCTTTCCCGCTTCTGCAGGTGGAGCCCAGCCTCTATGTTATCGACCGTAGGCGCATGACCTGCGCCGGAGGTATAGCCGGTCTCGATCTCGCCATTGAACTTATTGAGCGTGAACAGGGCCAACAGTTGGCTGGTCAAGTGAGCGAATGGCTCATCGGCGCAGAACCGCGGGCAGCCGAAGCGCCTCAGCGATCGAGTTTGCGCGAACGGTATGGCGTGAATGACGATCGACTTCTGAAGGTTCTAGCGGAGATGGAATCGACGGTCGAAAACAACAAGTCGCGCGAAGAGTTGGCTAGAACTGCCGGCCTTTCGGTTCGGCAACTTGAGCGTCTATTCGCAAGGCTTCTTGATTGCACGATGCATGATATGTACCTCAACATACGCTTAAATCAGGCGGATCAGCTCATCCTGAAGACCGGCATGTCTGCTACCGCGATCGCTCTCAATTGCGGCTTTCGTAGTAGCAGCCACTTTTCTCGCGCCTTCAAGGCACGTTTCGGCTATTCACCAAGCGCGCGGCGGATAACGAGCCGCTAGGCGCTTGAGCAAACGCTGAACCTCCTCCGAATTGATGGACACCTGTAGTAGGCTCGAAGAGCCAGGAGGTGTTGGATGGAAAGACGTCAACGACGATCGTTTACGGACGACTATAAACGGCAAGCGGTCGATCTTGTCGCTT
>JAQGKA010000179.1 GCA_028290355.1 Tardiphaga sp.
GGGTTCGAAACATCTGGCGCGGCTCAATCGAGAATCAGGCTCGCGACATTGTAATGGAGGCCGCGCGCAATGGCCTCCGGTTAACACGGCGAATGCGGCGGCGAAAGGGCACCCGGCCCCGCATACCGCCCGGCTGGTCACGTCCCCATCCGCATGAAATAGTGCCTCCAGGGCTGGCGCGCAAAGCGCAATCGGCCATCGATCCGGAACAACCGGACGCACAGGGGGAGACGCAGGAGATGACTGACAGCATTCGTCTGGACGGCCGGATCGCGCTGGTCACCGGTGCCGCCGGAGTGATTGGAACCGAAACCATGCGCCTGCTCGCGGCGCGCGGCGCCTGCATCGTCGCGGTCGACCGCGATGCGGAACAACTCAAGCTCGCGGTCAAGGGACTTCCGGCGCATGCCGAGGCGCTGGCGATTGTTGCCGACGTGACCCGCGAAGACGACGTCGCGGGTTACGTTGCGCACGCGCTCGGCAAGTTCAGCCGCATCGACATCTTCTTCAACAATGCCGGCATCGAGGGCGAGATCGCGCCGATCGTCCGTGCCTCCGTGGAAAACTTCCGCCGGGTGCTCGAGGTCAACGTGGTCGGCGTGTTCCTCGGCATGAAGCATGTGCTGCCAACGATGCTGAAGCAGAACAGCGGCTCGATCATCAACACCGCCTCGATCGCGGGCGTGATCGGCTCCGCAGACATCGCCGCCTACAGCGCCAGCAAGCATGCGGTGATCGGGCTGACCAAGAGCGCAGCGCAGGAATGCACCGGCACGAATGTGCGGGTGAATTGCATCTGTCCGGGCATGATCGACAGCCGGATGCTGAGCGCCATCGTGGTCGGCCGCAACAACGGCGCGCCGGTGCCGCCGGAGAAAGTTTACGATCGCATTCCCGCGCGGCGGCTTGGCCTCGCAGCCGAGGTGGCGCCCATCGTTGCCTTCCTCGCATCCGATGACGCCAGCTATGTCTCCGGCTCCGCCTATACCGTCGATGGCGGCCGCACCGCGTCGTAAAATCAAAACCAAGAGCAGGTCCAGCATGCCCGTTGTTCTCGATCCCGATGCCGCCGCCGTCCTCCAGGCGTTTCGCGACGCCGGCCGCCCGCCCTATGAAACCCTGACGCCGCCGGAAGCGCGCGAGTGGTACCTGAAGGCTCGCTTCGTCGCGCATCCTGAACCGCCCGTGATGGCGTCGGTGAAAGCGATGACGGTGCCGGGACCTGCCGGCGCGATCCCGGTGCGGATCTACACGCCGCCAAAGCTGCGGCACGCCGACGGCATGGCGCCATGCCTGGTGTTCTTCCATGGCGGCGGCTGGGTGATCGGCGATCTCGATTCCCATGACGTGGTCTGCCGCACGCTGGCGGTGGAAGGCGAGATGATGGTGATCTCCGTCGACTACCGCCTCGCCCCCGAGCACAAGTTTCCCGCCGCCATCGACGACGCCCTCGCCGCCACCAGATGGATTGCCGATAATGCCATCCAGCTCAACCTCGACGCGTCGCGCATCTATGTCGGCGGCGACAGCGCCGGCGGCAACCTCGCCGCCATCGTTTCGATCGACGCCCGCAAGCACGGCCCTCGACTCGCAGGCCAGGTGCTGATCTATCCCGCCACCGACTTCCGCATGACGCATCCCTCGCACAGCGAGCCGGAGACCGACTGCCTGCTGACGCACTCCGTCATCAGATGGTTTCGTGATCACTATCTGAACGGCAAGGACGACATCGACAACTGGCGCGCTTCGCCGGCCCGCGTGAAGAATCTCGCCGGCCTGCCGCCGGCCTATATGTTGACCGCGGGCGCCGATCCACTGCGCGACGAAGGCGATGAATACGCCAAGCGGCTTTCAGAAGCCGGCGTGGCGGTCGCTTACAAAACCTATCCCGGCCAGTTTCATGGCTTTGTTACCATGGGCAAGATCCTGCCGAAGGCGAACGAGGCTCTGCATGACATTGGGAACTGGCTGAAGAGGTTGGGCTAGCGCTGGCGGCGCTCGCGGGAGCGATCACGATGAAAAAACCGGAAGCGATCGCAACCGATGCGTCGGTGAAGGGTCATTGTCGCTGCGGCGCGGTTCACTTCGAAATCGATTTTCCCGCGCGTTGGGCCTGGCACGATCACTCCCATGCCACCCGACAGGCGCACAGCGCCGCCTACGCCACTTACGTCGGAAGCTGGCGCAAACGTTTCCGCGTCACAAAAGGACAGGCGGAGATCACGCGCTTCGAAGACAAGGCGCTGAGAACCGCGCGAAGCTTCTGCGCGCGGTGCGGCACGCCGTTGTTTTACGAGCGGGCGCAATCACCCCACATGGTCAATATCCCCCGTGCATTGTTCGTCAGCCGCACGGGCCGGCAGCCTCTCTACCATATCGGCATCGACGAATTGCAGGAGTGGACCTACACCGGCGAACCGCTTGTTCCGCTCAAGGGTTTTCCCGGCGTGGTCTGGGAGCGGCCGCGTAAAAGGAAGAAACAGATTGCGAACGACGAGCCGTTCTAGATTTGAGCATGCGCGATGTGCCGCAAGACGCTTTGGGAAGCAATGGCGACAGGATCCATGCCCGTGATCGAATGCAGCCTCTTCATTCGCGGATCGGCATGCTCTGGGGTTTGGTGAGCACGTCGGGGTGGAGAATGGCGGCAAGGGTCGCTTCCGGCAGCAGCCCCTTTTCCAGCACCAGATCGTAGACGCTGCGGCCAGTCGCATGAGCTTCAACAGCAACGGCCGTGGCGTTGGCATAACCGATGTAGGGGTTGAGCGCCGTCACGAGACCGATCGAATTCTCGACATAGGCGCGGAGGCGTTCGCGATTTGCCGTGATCCCGGACACACAGCGCTTCTCGAGGGTCAGGCAGGCCTCGCGCATGTGGCTGACGCTCTTGAACAGGCTGTGCGCAATGATCGGCTCGAACGCATTGAGCTGAAGCTGGCCGGCCTCGGCGGCAAAGGTCACCGTGAGATCGTTGCCGATCACCTCGAACGCGACCTGGTTCACGACCTCGGGAATAACGGGGTTCACCTTCCCCGGCATGATCGAAGAGCCCGCCTGCACGGCCGGAAGATTGATCTCGTTGAAACCGGCGCGCGGGCCGCTGGACAACAATCTGAGGTCGTTGCAGATCTTGGAAATCTTGACGGCCACACGCTTGAGCACGCCGGACAGCTGCACGAACGCACCGCAGTCCTGCGTGGCCTCGATCAGGTTGACGGCGGTGACCAGCGGCATTCCCGTGATGGCGACGAGATGCTTGCAGACCAGGCGCGCGTAGTCCGGATGCGACGCGATTCCGGTGCCGATGGCGGTTGCGCCCATGTTGATCTCGCAGATCAGCAAGGCCGCCTCGCGCAGCCGGTCCTCGTCTTCGCCGATCATGACACCGTAAGTGCTGAACTCCTGACCGAGTGTCATCGGCACCGCATCCTGCAACTGGGTGCGGCCCATTTTCAGAACATCCTTGAACTCTTCGGCTTTGCGTTCAAACCCCTGGCGCAGCGCGCCCATCGCGTCGATGAGATGAAACACGCCGTGATAGGTCGCGATCTTCAACGCCGTGGGATACACGTCGTTGGTGCTCTGGCTCATATTGACCTGTTCGTTCGGATGCAATTTTCCGTAATCGCCCTTGGCGTGGCCGAGAATCTCCAGCGCGCGATTGGCGATCACCTCATTCGCGTTCATGTTGGTGGAGGTGCCGGCACCGCCCTGGATCACGTCCACGACGAATTGCTCGTGCAAGCGGCCGGCGCGGACTTCCTCGCAGGCTGCGATGATCGCGTCGCCACGGGTCTTGTCGAGCAGCCCCAGCTCCATGTTCGAAAGCGCCGCCGCCTGCTTGATCGCAGCGAGTGCGTTGATGAGTTCGGGATAGATGGAAATCGGAATGCCGGTGATCGGAAAATTTTCAACAGCTCTGAGCGTATGAACACCGTAATAAGCGTCCGCGGGAACGTCGCGGTTGCCCAACAGGTCATGCTCGCTACGCGTTTCATCGGTCATGTCGAATTTTCCTGAGTGTTCGCCATGGCCGCCATTCTGGAAAACCAAAGATGCGTGGCAACGTGGGCTGGCTTATATCGTCAAAAGCTGGAAACGGGTGAACCTCGTCTGCCGTGCTGTCGGGTCCGCTACCATCCGCAACTATAGCATCCCGAAGCCATATCAGGCTGGCTATATTATATCCGCCGCTGCCCATTTTTGAGGTGTGCGCCGCGGGCGTATCAAGCGCTGCGCGCCGCACGACGCAGCGCCTGCGGCGGCTGGCCGAAGCTGCGGATGAAGGCGCGGCGCATCCGCTCCGGATCGCGAAAGCCGGCCGATTGCGCGATCAGCTCGATCGCCTCGCTGGAATCCTGCACGCGCTGCCGCGCCACTTCGGTGCGCAGGCGCTCGATCGCCTTCGACGGTGTGGCGCCAGTCTCGGCGATGAAGGCGCGGGCAAAATGCCGCGCGCTCATGCCGGCCTGCTCGGCCAGATGCTCGACCGTGAGCGGCTGCTCGAGGTGCTCGCGCGCCCAGGCCAGCAAGGGTGCAAAGCGGCCGGTCGGCGCTTTCAGTTCCAGCAGCGACGAGAACTGCGACTGCCCGCCGCTGCGGCGATGATAGAGCACGAGTTGCCGCGCCGTGGCGTGCGCGACCTCGTCGCCGTGATCCTCCGATATCATCGCCAGCGCCAGATCGATGCCGGCGCTGATCCCGGCCGAACTCCAGACATCGCCATCGCGGACAAAAATCTGATCCGCATCGAGTTTGATCTGCGGGTAGGTCTCCAGAAAGTGTCGCGTGTGCCGCCAGTGCGTGGTCGCGCGGCGGCCGTCGAGCAATCCTGCTTCCGCGAGCACATAGGTGCCCGAGCAGACGCTGGCGACGCGGCAACCGCGCCGAGCCGCGCTGCGAACGAAGGCCAATGTGCGCGGGCATGCCGCCGCGGCGCGCACGCCCTCGCCGCCGGCGACGATCAGCGTGGTCAACGCAGCCGTCGCCTTCGCGGCGCGTGCGACCATCGCGACCCCCGACGAACTCCTCACCTCGCCCGGTACCACCGCCAGCAGCTTGATTGGCGTCGGCACCCGCGCGATGCGGTTGGCGATCTCGAACGCCGCGATCGGACCTGCTGCATCGAGCATCTGAAAATCCGGAAATACCAGCAGGCCGATCATTTCAACAATGTCCGATAATGAGGGATATCCGCCATTTCGGCATAGACCCCATCATGACACCCTGCGTGCGTCAACAACCTTTTCGGAGTTCGCCATGACCGCGCCACTGCACATCGGGTTTCTGCTGTTTCCCAACCTGACCCAACTCGACCTCACCGGGCCGTTGCAGGTGTTCGCGCGGCTGCCGGGCGCCACCGTGCATCTGATCTGGAAGCGGATCGAGCCGGTGCCGAGCGATACGCCGCTGGCGCTGCTGCCGACCATCACCTTTGACGATTGTCCGCAGCTTGACGTGATCTGCGTGCCCGGCGGCAGCGGCGTCGACGACGTCGTCGGCGATGAGGAGACGCTGGCGTTTCTCCGCAGACAGGCGGAAGACGCGCGCTACGTGACCTCGGTCTGCACCGGTTCGCTGGTGCTCGGCGCCGCCGGCCTGCTGCAGGGCTACAAGGCTGCGACGCACTGGGCGTCGATGGAGCACCTGACCAAGTTCGGCGCGATCCCGACGCCGACGCGGGTCTGCATCGATCGCAACCGCGTCACCGGCGGCGGCGTCACCGCGGGCATCGATTTCGGACTGACGCTGGTGTCGATTCTGGCTGACCGGCCGACCGCCGAGACGATCCAGCTGGTGATCGAATACAACCCCGCGCCGCCATTCAATGCAGGATCGCCGGACACGGCGCCGGCGGAGGTCGTCGCCTTGTTGCGGGAGAAGACGACGGCTGCGCGCGCACGCCGCAGCGAAGCAATGACGCGTGCGGCGGCGAAAATGGAAAAGGCCGAGGCCTAGTTTACTGCCCGGGCGTCCAGGGCTGATAATCGCCCGTCGCCTTCGGGCGGCGGCCATGCGCCAGCGTCGAGCCGGCGGGGCGATAGGCCAGTGGCGTGCCGGTCAGGTTTGGCAGGTGCGGCTTCTGCCATTCGCGTTCGGTGTAGCTCTCTTCGGTCGGCGCGACATCGACGGTGTGATGCAGCCAGCCGTGCCAGGACGGCGGCACCTTGGTGGCTTCGGCATAACCGTTATAGACGACCCAGCGGCGCTGGAAGCCCAGCGTGGGATCGATCTTGCCGCCCTTGGTGCGGTAATAGGTGTTGCCCATCTCGTCGGTGCCGACCAGTTCGCCGAACCGCCAGGTCCAGAGTTGCGTGCCGAAGGTCTGGCCGCTCCACCAGGTGAAAAATTTCAGCAGAAACAGTTTCATAACCCGCGCCGGTTGGAGAATTGCTGCGTCGTTGATGCCATCGGGACGGCGAATTGTCCAGTTGTCTCCGCGACCGATTGCCGCCCGCAACTGATCGTGACAGGCGTCGCATCCGACCGCAGACACCCCACGTTGAAGGGACAAACTGTCGCGGACACGGCGCAATCCGTTCATCCCGCATACAGTTCCATCCTGCCACCCTCGCCTGACAATAAGGGTGCGACGGATGGGAACGCTGCCCCCGCCAACGGGTTGGCATGCATCCCAGATAGGAGCCGACGATGATCAGTCTGAAGATTTTAAGTGCCGCTGCGATTTTGACCCTGGCCCTGCCGGTGGTCGATTCGACGGCAAGCTATGCCCAGAGCGGATTTCGGCCCGGCGGCGGTGGCGCGCATGTAGGCGGTGGTGGCGGTGGCGG
>JAQGKA010000238.1 GCA_028290355.1 Tardiphaga sp.
TCAAGGATCTCGTCGCGATGCTGGAGAAGCGTCCGCCGCAACGCGTGTCAGGCACCGCGGTGTTCCTCACCAGCGATCCCGAGAGCGCGCCGACCGCGCTGATGCATAGTCTGAAACACTACAAAGTACTGCACGAGAAGAATGTTATTCTCACCATCGAGACCGCACCGACGCCGCGGATCGATCCCGCCGACCGGGTGCGGATGGAAGAGATCAGCGCCACCTTCGCCAAGGTGACGTTGCGCTTCGGCTTCATGGAATCCCCCAACGTCCCGAAGTCGCTGGCCATCGCGCGAAAGCTCGGATGGCAGTTCGACATCATGTCGACGTCGTTCTTCCTGTCGCGGCGCGCGCTGAAGCCGGCGGCGCATTCCGGCATGCCGCGCTGGCAGGACCATCTGTTCATCGGGCTCAGCCGCACTGCCAACGACGCCACCGACTATTTCCAGATACCGACCGGCCGGGTGGTGGAGGTCGGTACGCAGGTGACGATTTAACGACGCCGGACGCTTGATTTTCCCCGCGTGAGGGGCGACTTTGGCGCCGTATTCTGACTTGAAAATTCGCTCCGGAATGACGGAGCGCCGGGAGGTTTTGGTGGCAGGCGAAGCTCATAGCGTTACGGATTTGACCCCCGACGAGGTCTCGAAGGGAATCGCCGACGGGCGCTATCTCCTCGTCGATGTGCGCGAGCCCAACGAGGTTGCGGTGGAGGCCTATCCCGACGCCGTCGTGGTGCCGCTGTCCGGCTTTGACTCCGCGGATCTGCCGGATCCCGCCGGCAAGCAAATCGTGTTTGCCTGCCGCTCCGGCAAGCGTTCGGTGACGGCGTCGCTGGCCGCGCAGGCGGATGGCTTGTATTACGACAAGCATCTTGCCGGCGGCATGCTCGGCTGGAAAGCGGCGGGCCTGCCGACGAAAGTCGGCTGACGCGTCCATGAACAAGATTTTTGCTGATCTGCCCGTCACGGTGTTCGAGGCGATGTCGCAGCTTGCCCGCGACAACGACGCGATCAATCTCGGCCAGGGCTTTCCCGACCATCCCGGCCCGGAGGATATTCGACAGGCGGCCGCCGATGCCGTGCTGAACGGATACAATCAGTATCCGTCGATGATGGGCTTGCCGGAATTGCGGCAGGCGATCTCTACCCACTACGGTCACTGGCACGGATTGAACCTCGATCCGATGACCGAGGTGATGGTGACCTCCGGCGGCACCGAGGCGCTGACGGCATCGATCCTTGCGGTCGTTCAGCCCGGCGATGAAGTCGTGTGTTTCCAGCCGGTCTATGATTCCTATCTGCCGATCATCCGCCAGGCCGGCGGCATTCCGCGCCTGATCAGTCTCAAGCCGCCGCACTGGCGATTGACCGAAGAGGACCTGCGCGCGGTCTTCAATCACAAGACCAAGGCGGTGCTGTTCAACAATCCGCTCAATCCGGCCGCTGGGGTGTATCCGCGCGAAGACCTCGAACTGCTCGCAAAATTCTGCCAGGAATTCGATACGATCGCGATCTGCGACGAGGTCTGGGAGCACGTAGTATTCGACGGCCGCGAGCACATTCCGCTGATCACCATTCCCGGCATGCGCGACCGCACCATCAAGATCGGCTCGGCCGGAAAGATCTTTTCGCTGACCGGCTGGAAGATCGGCTTCGTCTGCGCGGCGCCGCCGCTGCTGCGCGTTTGTGCGAAAGTGCATCAGTTTCTCACCTTCACCACTGCGCCTAACCTGCAGGTCGCCGTCGCCTATGGTCTCGGCAAGTCGGATGAATTCTTCCAGGAGATGCAGACCGATCTGGCGCGCAGCCGCGATCGTCTCGCGGCCGGGCTGGAGCGCATTGGCTTTCCCGTCATCAAGTCGCAGGGCACGTACTTTCTCACCGTCGATCTGTCGCCGCTCGGCCTCAACGAAACCGACGAAGCTTTCTGCAAGCGCATCGTCCATGATTACAAAGTCGCGGCGATTCCGGTATCGGCGTTCTACGAAGAAGACGCGGTGACCTCTGTGGTCCGCTTCTGCTTCGCCAAGAAAGATTCGACGCTGGACACCGCGCTGGAGCGGCTGTCGGATGCGGTGCATCGCCGCTAGGAGGGAGTGCATGGGCATTGCCATCACCCGCATCATCGTCGCGGTCTCGATCGTGCTGTCGGTGTCCGCGCAGGCGCAGGAGCGCACCGTCAACTTCTACAACTGGTCGAACTACATGGCGCCCGGCGTCCTGGAGGACTTCACCAAAGAGACCGGCATCAAAGTCGTTTACGACACGTTCGATGCCAATGAGACCCTGGAGACGCGGTTGCTGGCCGGCAAGTCCGGCTACGACGTTGTCGTGCCCACCGCGTATTTCCTGCAGCGGCAGATCGCCGCGAAGATTTTTCAGAAGCTCGACAAGTCAAAACTGCCGAATCTCGTCAACGCCTGGCCGGCGGTGACGGCGCGGCTGGCGGTCTACGATCCCGGCAATCTCTATGCCGCGAACTACATGTGGGGCACCACCGGCATCGGCTATAACGTCAAATCGGTCCAGACCATTCTCGGCGCCGGTGCAAAAATCGACAGCTGGGACATCGTCTTCAAGCCCGAAAACCTCGCGAAGTTCAAGGACTGCGGCATCCACATGCTGGATTCCGCGGACGATATCCTGCCGGCGGCGCTGAGCTATCTTGGTCTCGACCCGAACTCCACGAAGCAAGCCGATCTCGACAAAGCCGCCGATCTCGTCAGCAAGATCAGGCCTTACGTCCGCAAGTTTCATTCATCGGAATATCTGAGCGCACTGGCCACCGGCGAAATCTGCCTCGTGGTCGGCTGGTCCGGCGATATCAAGCAGGCGCAGGCGCGCGCCGCGGAAACCAAGAACGGCGTCGAGATCGGCTACGCGATCCCGAAAGAGGGCGCGCAGATGTTCTTCGACAATCTGGCGATTCCGGCGGATGCCAGGAACGTCGCCGAAGCCTATGAGCTGATCAACTATCTCTACCGGCCCGATGTCGCCGCGAAGAATTCCGACTTCCTGTCCTACGCCAACGGCAATCTTGCCAGCCAGAAGTTGGTCGATCCAAAAATATTGAATGACAAGACGATCTATCCGGACGAGGCGATGCTGCAAAAGCTGTTCGTCATCACCGCGCGCGATCCGGCCACGCAGCGCGTCATCAATCGGCTGTGGACCAGGGTGAAGACGGGGAGGTGACCCACGCGGTGTCGTCCCGGCAAGCTCGCTTGCGAGCGCAAGCCGGGACCCATACGCCGTGTGCTCTCGTTTAGCCGTTGGGGCAGATACCTTCTGCTATCCGCGATTCCAGGGGATATGGGTCCTGGCCTGCGCCGGGACGACAAGTGGAGAATTTCAGCGCAAACCCTACCGCCACCTGCGATGTAGCCACAGCCACTGATCGGGATATTCCCGGATCCAGCCTTCCAGCACAGAGGTGATCGCCTGCATGGTGCCTTGCACGTCGACCTTGCCGTCGGCGGTGCGCACCGGCTTCACTTCTTCCGACAGCTCGGCGCGGAAACGGTGGCCGGGCAGGCGGATGATGCGGACGCCGTGGATCGGGCAGTCGACTTGGCGCAGCAATCGCGCCAGCATCGGATTGGCTTTTGTTTTACGGCCGAAGAAATCAACCTCGACGCCGTTGGTGAACCACTGGTCGACCAGCATGGCGACGTGCTTGCCGTCGCTCAGCGCGTGCGCCAGCTTCACCGGCGCATCATGGCTGGCCGGGATCAGCGTGCCCATGTTGACCGCGCGCATTTGCTCGATGATGCGATTGACGGACTCGATGTTTGGCCGGCGATACAGCACTGCGGCATCGAGCCCGTGCTCGACCGCGGCCAAGGCGGGCAGTTCCCAGTTGCCGAGATGGCTGGCGAAGATCAGCGCCGGCTTGCCGTCGAGGCGCAGCTGCGCGAACAGCTCGTGGGTGCGCGGCGGGATCTCGATGCGGCTGAGTTCGGGATGCGCGGGATCATGCTCCCAGATGTGATCGAGATGCGCGAATTCGGCGCCGACGCGGCCGAGATTGTCCCAGACCCCGGCGAGAATTTTTTCGATTTCCTCTGGCGATTTTTCCGGAAACGCGGCGGTGAGGTTGGCGCGGGCGATCTTGTCTTCGCGGAGCAGCGGGCCGATGCGCTGCGTGATCTTGCCGAACAGGTTGGCGGTCTTGATCGGGTCGAAATAGCGCGTGGTGCGCAGCATGCCGATGGTCAGCGCGCCGACCGCGGCTTCCGCCGCCGGTTTGATGGCGTCGCGGATGCGGGCGCGGGTGCGGAGCAGCAGGCGGAGCATCAGAAGTGAACGATGATCTTGCCGAATACCTGGCGGCTTTCCATCCGTTTCAGCGCGGGCTCGACATCGTCGATCGGCACTTCGGTGTCGATCACCGGCAGCATGCCGTCCGCCATCTTGTCGAGACTCTCGGCGATGTTCTTCATCGTCGCGCCGAACGAGCCGAAGATACGGTACTGCTGCTGGAACA
>JAQGKA010000243.1 GCA_028290355.1 Tardiphaga sp.
AGAGCACCCCGGCTTCGGTCTTGAGTTTCGAGATCAGCTCGGCGACGTCCTTGACCTTGACGCCGGCCTTGCGGCCTCCGGGTTCCGTGGTCTTGATGATTTCAAGATGCGGGGTGAGATCGACGCCATAACCGTCGGCGGTCTTCTCGTCGATCGGCTTCTTCTTCGCCTTCATGATGTTGGGCAGGCTGGCGTAGCGCGGCTCGTTCAGACGCAAGTCAGTCGTCACGATCGCGGGACCCTTGAGCTTCAGGGTCTGCAAACCGCCATCGACTTCACGCGTCACCTGGAAATCAGAACCGTCGACTTCGAGCTTGGACGCAAACGTCGCCTGCGACCAGCCAAGCAAGGCGGCCAGCATCTGGCCGGTCTGGTTGCTGTCGTCGTCGATCGCCTGCTTGCCGAGGATGACAAGGCCGGGCTTCTCTTCATCGACGATGGCCTTGAGGATCTTCGCCACCGCCAGCGGTTCGACGATGCCGTCGGCCTTCACCAGGATACCGCGATCGGCGCCCATGGCGAGGCCCGTGCGGATGGTTTCCGCAGCCTGGGCAGGGCCGATCGACACCACCACCACCTCGGTCGCCTTGCCGGCCTCTTTCAGGCGCAGGGCTTCCTCGACGGCGATTTCGTCGAACGGATTCATCGACATCTTGACGTTGGAGAGTTCGACCCCGGTTCCGTCGCTCTTGACGCGAACCTTGACGTTGTAATCGACCACCCGCTTGACCGGCACCAGAACCTTCATCGATCCTCTTTCGTATGAGTTTCTTCGTTTTGACGTAGCTGTCCGCTTGGGCGCGGAACCTAAAGCCCCCGCCAACCGGGGTCAACGCGCGAAAGTCGAAAATCGAGGGTCTCTCAGGTGGTCCCTAGCGGTTCTGGCCGGGCACCCAGAGCACGTCGCCGGCGCCATTGTCGTTCACCGACCGGCTGGCGACAAACAGGAAGTCCGACAGCCGGTTCATATACTGGATCGCGGCATCGCTGACCGGCTCGTTGGGTTGGGCCGCGAGTTCCACCATCATCCGTTCCGCACGGCGGCAAATCGTCCGCGCCACATGCAGGTAGGCCGCGGCCGGGGTGCCGCCGGGCAGCACGAACGAGGTCAGAGCTGCCAGCGGTTCATTCAGGGTGTCGATGTCGCGTTCCAGCCGCTCGACCTGCGTCGCCAGCACCCGCAGCCGCTCAGCCTTGCCCTCGCGCTGCGGCACCGCCAGATCGGCGCCGAGGTCGAACAGATCGTTCTGGATGAGGTTCAGCATCGCATCCAGCGCGGGTGCCGCGGCGAGATGCAGCCGGACCACGCCGATTGCGGCATTGGTCTCATCGACGGTTCCATAGGCGCCGACCCGGAGATCGTATTTCGGCCGGCGCTCGCCCGACCCCAGCGCGGTGGTGCCGTCATCGCCGGTGCGGGTGTAGATCCGATTGAGAACGACCATCGCCAAATTCCTGCATTCTGTAACTTGTAGGGTGGGCAAAGGCGCATTTGCGCCGTGCCCACCATTGATGCCTCGCAGGTGTGTGGTGGGCACGCTTCGCTTTGCCCACCCTACTAGTCCTTATCTAGCGGCCCATCGCCCAGACGGTCGCCATGGTGATGACGATGGCGACGAACTGCAGCAACACCCGCAGCCGCATCAGCTTCTGCGACCGGTTCGGCGAGCCGCCGCGCATCATGTTGAACAGGCCCAGCAGCAGCACCAGCAAGACTGCGCCAGCCGCGACCGGAAGGAGGATAGTGCTCAGGAACGTTGTCATGGCCGCTACATAACACCGCATCGGCGGCTTCGCCATCGCCGCCGCGAAATTCGTCCCTGCGATGCAACGATCTGGCTTTTTAGCGAAGGATATCAGATGGTAAAGTGCTGGACGGCAGAATGGTTCGTCTGCCCGAACAAGGTGGCATGTGCGGCAGATTCGCTACGTCTTTCACGTCGGGCTGGACGCCTTCTACACGTTTCTCGCCGATGACGGCTGGGCGATCGCCAGTCATATCGCGCTGTCGACGCTGATGGCGCTGTTCCCGTTCCTGATCGTACTGACCTCGCTGGCCGGCTTCTTCGGCTCGAAAAATCTCGCCGACCAGGCCGCCGAACTGATGCTGCAGGTGTGGCCGGAGCAGGTCGCCAGTACGCTGTCAGGCCAGATCCATGATGTTCTCACCACCACCCGCGGCGATGCGCTGACCATCGGCCTCGTGCTGGCGGTGTACTTTGCTTCCAATGGCGTCGAGAGCCTGCGCGTCGCGCTGAACCGCGCGTATGCGGTGGTCGAATCGCGGCGCTGGTACTGGCTGCGGCTGGAATCGATCGGCTACACGCTCGTTGCCGCTGTCACAGCTTTAGCGATGGCGTTCCTGATCGTGCTCGGCCCGCTGATGCTGGAGATCGTCCGGCTGTACGTTCCGCTGATGGTGGCGAACAACGAGAAGCTGCTCAATCTGGCGCGCTATGGCATCACCATCGTCGCCATGATTGCCGTGCTGTTCATCCTGCATGCCTGGCTGCCGGCGGGACGCCGCACCTTCTTCCAGATCCTGCCCGGTATCGTCTTCACCATGCTGGCGTCGCTGGTCTCCGGCATCGGCTTCGGCCTGTATCTGGCGCGCTTCGCCAACAACTATGTGACGATGTATGCGGGGCTGGCGTCGGTGATCATCGCGCTGGTGTTTCTGTATTTCATCGCGGCGATCTTCGTGTATGGCGGCGAACTCAACGCCGCCATCATCAAATCGCGGCTGCCCCGCGGCGTCTCGCTTCAAGCAGCGCAGTCGCTAGCGCCCGCGGAGACACCGGTTTAGTCAGAAAGGCATCGGCGCCCGCGGCGCGCGAGGCCGCCTCGTCCTCGCCGCGGCCGGAGACGCCGATGATCGCAACGCGACCATACGGCTTCGTCAGCGCGCGGATCTGCCGGATGGCTTCGATGCCGTTGATTCCCGGCAGCACCATATCCATCAGCACCGCATCGAACGTGCCCTGCGCGACGCGCTCGGCGGCGGCTTCGCCGCGACCGATGAATTCGGCCTGATGGCCGAGCTCGGTGAGGATCGCATTCAACACGACGCGGCCGAACGGATTGTCCTCGACGCTGAGCACGCGCAGGGTTTCGCGCGGCTCCGTGGAGGCCTCGTCGTCGAGGCCGGACATGATGGTGACCGGGCCCTTTGCCCGCGCCAGCGCAACCGTCAGCGTGAAAATCGTGCCGCCGCCGCGGCGCTGCGCCACCACGATGTCGCCGCCCATGGCGCGCGCCAGTTGCTTCACCGACGACAGCCCCAGGCCTGCGCCGCCGAAACGCGAGGCGATGGTGACATTGGCCTGTGAGAACGGCCGGAACAGCCGCTTGATCTCGGCCAGCGAGAGGCCGATGCCGCTGTCGGAAATCGCAAAGGCGACGCCGACCTTGCCGGGCACGCGCACCGGACTCACTTTCAGCGTCACACTGCCGTGCTCGGTGAACTTCACGGCATTGTCGATCAGGTTTTCCAGCGCCGCGCGCAACCGCACGGGATCGCCGGTCACGAACACCGGCAGCTTGTCGGAAATCGCGACCGCGGATTGCAGGCCTTTTGCGGCGGCGCGGCCCGCCAGCGAATCCCCGGAGTTGCGGGCCAGCGCACGCAGATCGAAAAAATCCCGGCGTATTTCGAGTTTTGAATTGCTGCTGCGGGCGGCATCGACGAACAGCGTCGCAAGCCCGGCAAGATGCTCGGCGCCGGCCTTGATGGTATCGACCCAGCGCCGTTCGCGCTCGTCGAGATCGGACGTCGCCAGGAGATCGCTGACCGCGAGAATGCCGGTGAGCGGGGTGCGCACTTCATGCGCGAAGGCGGCCAGCGCCGCCTCGACCATGGCACCGGAACGCACGGCGCTACGCTTGGCGCGCGGCTTGGCCGCAGCCGACTTCACGACGCGCTTTTTCAGCGTCCGCTTGGTGCGCTTCCGCGGCTTTTGCGGCGAGCGCGATGTCATCGCCATTGTGGCCCACCCGTCCCGGCACCATCATGCCACGGAGCGGCTTGTGGAGTCACGCCGGGGGCGGTTTGACCTTGCGAAAGTCTTGCGGCGAAGTTCAGGCGAATTGTGGCAGGCCAGCCATGCCGCGGATGTCGGCCGGGGTGACGCCCTGGGCGCGGAGTTCGCGCAAGCTGGCGGCACCGGTCGACTTGGCCAGCTTGGCGCCGGCGGCGTCCCGCACCAGCGAATGGTGCCGGTAGACCGGCTGCGGCAAATCGAGGAGCTGTTGCAGCAGCCGGTGGACGCTGGTGGACCAGAACAGGTCGCGGCCGCGGACCACATCGGTCACCCCCTGCAGGGCATCGTCGATCACCACCGACAGATGATAGCTGGTCGGGGTTTCCTTGCGGGCGAGGATGACGTCGCCCCAGGCTTCCGGCCTGGCGGCGACCGTACCGGTCTCGCCGGAGGGGCCGGCACCCCGCTCAGCCCAGGAAAGTTCGCCGCTGCGGCGGCGGGCGGCGCCCATATCCAGCCGCAGCGCCGTCGGCGCGCCGGCCAGCCTGAGCATTGCGACCGCCTCCGGCGACAGCGATCTGGCGACACCCGGATAGAGCGGCACCCCGTCGGGATCGTGCGGCCATGTCCCCCTGACCTGCTCGGCCGCAACCAGCCGCGCGATTTCGCCGCGGCTTTCAAAACTTGGATACAGCAGGCCCTGCGCCGCAAGACGGTCGGTTGCCTCGCGGTAATCCGAAAAATGTTCGGACTGCCGCCGCACCGGGGCTTCCCATGCGATGCCGAGCCAGGCGAGATCCTCATAGATCGCCGCTTCGAATTCCGGTTTGCAACGCGAGAGATCGATATCCTCCATCCGCAGCAACAGACGACCGCCGGACCGTTGCGCCAGGTCAAAATTCAGCAGCGCCGAACAGGCGTGGCCGAGGTGCAGATACCCATTCGGACTTGGTGCAAAACGGAAAACCGGTGGCATTGATCTCTTCCGCAGGACATGGTGATCCTAGATCGCGATGACCGTTCACCTCAACAGCCAGGCCGATCTCGACGACGCCATCATGGCGCTGCTCAAGCTCGACCCGCGGCTGAACCCGATCCTGGAGATGGCGGGCATGCCGGCGCTGCGGCAGCGCGAGCCGGGTTTCGAGGGGCTGGCCCAGATCGTCTGCGGCCAGCAGGTGTCGGTGGCCTCGGCTTCGGCGATCTGGGGCCGGGTGTCGGCCGCGTTCGATCCGTTTCATCACGACGCGCTGCGCCGCGCCCGCGCCGACCGGCTCGGCCGCCTCGGCCTGTCGGCGGCGAAGATCAAGACGCTGAAGGGAATCGCGCGCGAACTCGCCGCGGAGCGACTCAACCTCGATGTGCTGGCCGAGGAAGACGCCGACGCCGCGCATAACACGCTGACCGCACTGCATGGCATCGGGCCATGGACCGCCGACATCTATCTGCTGTTTTGTCTGGGCCATGGCGACGCCTGGCCCGCCGGCGATGTTGCCATCCAGGAGGCGATGAAGGTCGGGCTTGGCCTGAAGGCGCGGCCGACCGTGAAGCAGATGACGCCACTGGCCGAACCCTGGCGACCGCTGCGCGGCGCCGCGGCGCATCTGTGGTGGAGCTACTATCATGCGCTCAAGAAACGCGAAGGCGTGATCGCCAAGTAGCAAAACCGAACGCTGTTTAAAACACGATCTGTCGCAAAACAGACATCGGCGTCGGCAAAGATCGCGGCATCCAACAAGCAGGGATCCGCACATGACCGTATCCACGCAATTCATCGTTGCACGAAGCGACTTTCAGCAAGCCAAGTTCATCGAGACGCCGCTGCCTGCACGCGATGAGCTGCCTGAAGAAGGGCTGCTCATCAAGGTCGATCGCTTTGCCTTCACCGCCAACAACATCACCTACGCGATGCTGGGCGATCAGCTGAAGTACTGGCAGCTGTTCCCGGCGCCGGATGGCTTCGGCAATATTCCGGTGTGGGGCTTTGGCGAGGTCATCGCGTCGCGCCATCCGCAGGTCGGCGAAGGCGAGATGCTGTTCGGCTATTTTCCGATGGCGACGCATCTGGTGATCGAAGCCGCCGACGTCAGCAAGCGCGGCCTGCGCGACGCCGCCGCGCATCGCCAGGGCGTCGCGCCGGTCTACAACGCCTATGCGCGGGTGAGCGGCGACGCGGCGTTCGCCGGGCGGCAGGGCGACTATCAGGCGCTGCTGCGGCCGCTGTTCATGCTGTCGTTCCTGGTCGACGACGCGCTCGCCGAAGCGGAGTTTTTCGGCGCCCGCAGCGTGATGCTCTCCAGCGCCTCCAGCAAGACGGCGTTCGGCCTCGCGCATCTGCTGCACACGCAGCGTCAGCCCATCCGGGTGATTGGACTCACTTCCGCGGCCAATGCGGACTTTGTCGCATCGCTCGGCTGCTACGATGAGGTCGTGACCTATGACCGGGTGGATGCGCTGGCGGCCGATCGGCCGGTGGCGCTTGTCGATATGGCCGGCAATGCCGAGCTGCGTTCCCGCCTGCACCGGCACTTCGGCGACCGGCTCGTCTATAGCGGGCGGGTCGGGCTGACCCATCAGGACGCCGCGGGCGAAGATGCCGACCTGCCCGGCGCCGCGCCGACGTGGTTCTTTGCCCCCGACCAGATTCGCAAACGCGCGAAAGAATGGGGCCCGGGCGGCATCGACAAGCGATTCGGCGCGGCCTGGGCGGGCTTTGCCCCGAAGCTGGAGCGATGGATCGAGGTGGTCGACGGTCGCGGTCCTGGTACCGTCGAACAGATTTACCGCGACACGCTGGGCGGTCGTGTGGCGCCGCACCAGGGCCATATGCTGTCGCTGGCAGGGTGAATCCGCCTTTCCGCCGGGCGCCCATGCTGT
>JAQGKA010000261.1 GCA_028290355.1 Tardiphaga sp.
TTCACGAAGGCTTCGAGCTTCTCGACGATCGCTTCGTTGCGCGGGGTGACGGAGCGATCACGCAGCGCTGGCGCCTTGGCGAAGCGCGAATCCGCGGGCGGGGCGGCGCCGCGCTGATACTTGCCGGTGAGCAGGCCGCTGGCCAGCGGGAAGAACGGCAGCAGGCCGAGATTGTAGTGCTGCGCCGCCGGCAGCAGGTCCTTTTCGATGTCGCGCACCACGAGGCTGTATTCGTCCTGGCATGACACGAACGGGCTGACGTTGATGCCGCGCGCGGTCATCTCGGCTTCGGCGAGACGCCAGGCCGGGAAATTCGAATTGCCGATGTAGCGCACCTTGCCCTGGCGGATGAGGTCGTCGAGGGCGCGTAGCGTCTCCTCGATCGGCGTTAGCGGATCGAAATCGTGCTGCTGGTAGAGATCGATGTAGTCGGTCTTCAGCCGGGTCAGGCTGGCTTCCACCGCGGCCATGATGTAGCGCCGTGACGCTCCCTGCTTGGTGCCGTCATTGGCCATCGGCTTGGAATATTTGGTGGCGAGCACGATGTCCTTGCGGCGATCGCCGAGCACCTGGCCGAGCACGGTCTCGGAGCCGCCCATGCCGGCATAGATGTCGGCGGTGTCGAACAGCGTGATGCCCAGGTCGATCGCCTTGTGGATCACTTTTCGCGAGGCTTCCAGATCGGTGCGCTGGCCAAAGTTGTTGCAGCCGAGGCCGACGACGGACACCCGCAGGCCGGAGCCACCGAGATTGCGAATTTGCATGATCGATCCTGTCAGAAAAAAGCGCGGGACAGGGTTATGACGTGCGGGCAGGATCGCGGCAAGGCACGGCGCATCATGGCGCCTGCGCGTGGCGCTCAGGCCGCGACGGGCGCCGGCGCGATCGTTTCAGGTGCGGGCAACGCGGCGATTGTCTTCGGCGGTCCGGCGCGCAACGCCGCCGACGTCATGCGCCGCACCGCCTGCTCGGCGTCGCGGGCGATCTGCTTGCGGTTGGCACTCATGTCGTAGGCGACGGCGTCGCCCCAGGTCACGGTGATGTCGGTGGCGCCGGAGGCGAGGATGCCGATGAAATGCGGGATCAGGTCGACGTCGCCATACCACGCCACGTTTTCGCGTAGCGCACGTCCCACCGGCAGGCCGCCGAAGCCGACATAGGCCAGTGACATCGGCTGCACCGTGATCTGCTTGTGATGCACGGACTCGCCGAGCGCATGATGCACCGCACCGATCAGCGCCGAGCGAAACGGCAGGACGCGAATGCCGTCGCTGGAGGTGCCCTCGGCGAACAGCACCACGGCGTCGCCGCCGAGCATGCGATCGCCGATCTCCTGCGTCGCGGCACCGGTTTTCTGCCGCCGCTCACGTTCGATGAAGATGGTGCGCTGCAGTTTCGCAAGCCAGCCGAACACCGGCCAGCGCGCCACTTCGCTCTTGGCAACGAACACCACCGGCGCCAACGCGCCGATAACGCAGATGTCGAGCCACGAGACGTGGTTGGAGAGGATCAGTACCGGCGTGTCGCTGGTACGCGTGCCGACCTGGCGAATCCGCACGCCAGCGAGTGCGCAGAAGATGCGGTGATAGAGATGCGGAATGCTCTGCTGCAATCGCAGGCCGAACGCCATGCCGATCAGTTGAAACGGCACCAGCAGCAGCGTGAGCACGGTGACGGCGAAAAGGACGAAGACGAAACGGATCATGAAAAGCTTATATCCGACGCCGTGGGCTACAGGCAAAAAAACGGCCCCGGTCAGCGCGGCAACTGACGGGGACCGCTTGGTGACATCCGCTCAGCGACGGGGGAAGCGACCGGATGCGGGGCAAAGCTAGCCGGGTTGTATTACATGCCCGTGACACTGCTAGTTATCCACAGGCACTGGTATCGCTGCGGCTATTCGGCGGCGCGCAGATGACCGCCGCTGAACACGTCGCCGCCGCCACGCAGCGACAGATAGTAGTCCCGGTCGGCGAGGTCGTCGTTGCCGCGAATGAGGTCGGTGATCGGCGTGTAGCTCAGCATCCGGCCGCCATCCGGCAGCACGGTACAGCTGAGCCGCAGCACCTGGCCGCTGGCGAGCCGCACGTTGATCGGCGTCGGATCGCCGGCGCGGATCATCTCGACACGCCGCGCGATGAAAGCATCGACCTCGTCTTCCGGCAGTTCATAGGCGTGGGTATCGCGGCCATGATACATCAGCGCGATCAGCGGCGGCTTGCTGTCGGCCTTGTCGTCGGGTAGCGCGAAGTAGTTGCGGAAGGCACGGTTGATGAATTCGGCGCGGGTGTCGGCATTGAGCAGCACGATGCCGATATCGATCCGGTCGAGTGCCGCCGACAGCCGCTCGGCGGTAGCATGGCGCTCGCGCTTTTCCGCCTTTTGTTTCTTTCGTTGCAGCAGGCGGACGACGACACCGATGCCGATGCCGGCCGACAGCGCCATCGCCGTTTCGAAACCTGGATCGAGAATCACGCGCCAGTCGTACTGCATCGGCCGTACCCGTGTTCATACATAGGTAAGAGCTGCAGGTTGACGGTTGGTTGCCAAATCTCCCACAGCTTTTCGTCGATATCGCTAAGGTCGTTTGCAGAGGATGGCCAAGGTTTTCCCATTGTTCGCTTCAAATGATATCGATATCGCGGGAACCGTTGCCGGCAGCCGGATGTTAGCGACGCAATTTGCAAGATATTCGAAGGATGATCATGCCCTTTACCATTCCGCCGCTGCTGTTGCCGATCCTGATGCTGTTCGCCTCCAACGTGTTCATGACCTTCGCCTGGTACGGCCATCTGAAATTCAAGGAGAGTTCGCTGCCGCTCGTCATCATGGTGAGCTGGGGCATCGCCTTCTTCGAATACTGGCTGGCGGTGCCGGCCAATCGCTGGGGCAGCGCGGTCTATTCGGCGGCGCAGCTGAAGACGATGCAGGAGGTGATCACCCTGGTCGTGTTCGCGGGCTTCTCGGTGCTGTATCTGAAGGAACCGCTCGGCTGGAATCACGCACTGGGCTTTGCGTTCATCGCGCTCGGGGCGTTCTTTATTTTCCACAAGTGGTCGTGAAAACTGAAGGCCGTCATCCTGAGGTGCTCGCCTCTTGGCGAGCCTCGAAGGATGCGGCGGCGGGCGCTTGCGGCGCATCCTTCGAGACGCCGCGCTAGAGCGCGGCTCCTCAGGATGACGGCGATGTGTGTTGCGAGGCTCACTTCCCAGTCGGTGTGATGCGCAAAATCCGTCCCGCCGAACTGTCCGTCAGCAGCCACAGCGCGCCGTCCGGTCCCTGGCGGACATCGCGGATGCGCTCGTTCAAGTTCTGCAGCAGGCGTTCTTCCGATGTAACCGCATTGCCGTTCAGCGACAGCCGCACCAGCATCTGGCCGGCCAGGGCGCCGGTGAACAGGCTGCCGCGCCATTTCGGAAACAGCGTACCGGTGTAGAAGGCCATGCCTGATGGCGCGATCGAGGGCACCCAGTATTTGATCGGCTGCTCCATGCCGGCCTTGGCGGAGCTCTCGTGAATTTTCGCGCCTGAATAGTCGATGCCGAAGCCGATCACCGGCCAGCCGTAGTTCTTGCCTTTGCCGATGATATTGACCTCGTCGCCGCCGCGCGGGCCGTGTTCGATCTCCCACAGATCGCCCGACGCCGGATTGACCGCGAGCCCCTGTCCGTTGCGATGGCCATAGCTCCAGATCTCCGGCCTGGCGCCATCGCGGCCGACGAACGGATTGTCCTTGGGCACCGAGCCGTCCGGCGCGATCCGGATCAGTTTGCCCAAATGGTTGCCAAGGTTCTGCGCCTCGTCGCGATAGGTGAAGTGCTCGCCAAGCGTGATGAACAGGTTGTCGTCGCTGGCCTGCACGATCCGGCAGCCATAATGGTTCCCGGAGGACAGCGGGCCGTCCTGCCGGAAGATCATTTTGAGATCGTCGAGCTTTGGCGCGGTGCCATCGACCAGCCTGGCGCGCGCCACGGTGGTGCGGCCGCCGCTGCCGCTGCGTTCGGAGAAGCAGAAATAGATCGTGTTGTTCTGCGCAAATCCCTTGTCGGTGATGACGTCCAGCAGGCCGCCCTGGCCGGTGGCCCAGACCTCCGGCACGCCTTTCAGCGGCGACGACAGCTGGCCCTGCAGCGTGACGAGGCGCATCCGGCCGGGGCGCTCCGTCACCAGCATGCGGCCATCGGGCAAGAATGCCAGCGCCCACGGATGGACCAGGCCGCTGGCCATGGTCTGCACCTCGAGTTGTCCCGCCGATGACGCAAACGAGCTGTTGTCGCCGCGTGTTGACGTGGCGATCAGGAACGTTGCGGTCACGGCGATCGCCGCTGTCAGCGACGCGGTGACCCAAATCACCGGCGACTTCATCAGAATGGCTCCGTCACGGAGGCGAGGGTTGCGCGCGCGATGCCTGTCATCGCGGAAAGTCGTCGTGAGAAAAGTGAGTGCCGGTCAGAGTGGCAGCGGCATCGCCGCCGATACACGGATCGTGAGCACGGTGAGCGTCACGATCAGGCACAGCGAGAGGCAACCGACCGCGAGCGAGGCGGCGACGGCGTTGGTCAGCCGGGTTGAAACGACGGGGGCGGGGCACGCCTGAAATCCTGCGCCCACGCGAAGCGACCGTATCATGGCCGTAAATCCTTCAAATCGCGGGCGAATCACCCGCGCCTTGGGATTTTGCAGGGGTCAGCAGGCAAGATTTGGGCGGGATTGGCGGCAACCGTGGCGGAATGAGGGCATAAACACCGCTTATGCCCGCTATTCGCCTAATTATGCCCCGGCGGCTACGTCCAAAGTATCGAATTCCGTCGAGGTCGGATGCCAGTCCATGGCGACGAAGCCGGGCGCTTGTTCGACCCGGCGCAGCCAGCCGCGGACCGCCGGGAAGGTGGCGAGGTCGAAATCGCACTGATGGGCGACGTGGGTGTACCCGTATAGCGCGATATCGGCGATGGTGAGCTGACCGGCGGCGAAGAAGTCATGGGTCTTGAGGTGGTTTTCCATCACCTGCAGCGCCGCATAGCCGCGCTCCATCCAGTCTTCCAGCGCATGGGTCTGCAGATCGCGCCCGCCGCGGACCAGCGACAGCCAGAAATAGGCCGCGCCGATATTCGGCTCCAAAGCGTGCTGCTCGAAGAACATCCACTGCAGCGCCTCGGCGCGGTCCATCCGCGTTTCCGGCGCCAGCGAAGTGCCGATCGCGACATACCACAGGATGGCATTAGATTCGGCGAGATAACGGCCTTCCGCGATTTCGAGCAGCGGCACCTGACCGCTCGGATTCTTGGCGAGGAATTCCGGCGTGCGGCTCTCGCCGCGCAAAATATCGACCTCGATGGCGCGATACGGCGCCTCAAGAAGCGCCAGCGCAAGG
Source organism: Tardiphaga sp. (assembly GCA_028290355.1). Taxonomy (GTDB): domain Bacteria; phylum Pseudomonadota; class Alphaproteobacteria; order Rhizobiales; family Xanthobacteraceae; genus Tardiphaga. Next base: position 5,375 of record JAQGKA010000261.1, read on the forward strand.
CGGACCTTGTAGCTGTTGCCGGAGCGCTGCATCGAGTAGAGCTTGTACATTCGCGGTCGGCCGATTCATTTTTTAGTGAAGGCTGCTTTTAGTGAACGCTTGCAGTCGTTCGCGTGTGGGCTTCTCGGGCCGCAACGCAGCTAAACAATGATGCCGATGGCGATGCGTCGCAAGCCCTGGAAACTGGAAAAAGTCGAAAACGCTCGTTGCTACTCATGCGCGCGGAAAATCATGCTCGTTAACGGACCCGCCGCTCACTTTGCCGCTGCCCTGACCTATTTGCAGAATCGGCGTGGGTGCCGGAAATGAGTTGATCCGGCCGCGTATTTCACCCAATCCAGCATCGATACCGGTGTTTCCGCGTTGAGATTCGCTAAAAAAGCGAAGCATCACGCACTTGTTTTGGGCCATCCTTCTTGCGATGCAGCGTCACGCGCTTTAGGGTGCGCCGATCCCAGCAGGATCACCCACATTCAGGAGTCGCGGGCCGCGGGCTTGCGACGTTGCAAGGAGATGATGATGTCGTTTTTGTCCGCTGCGCTCGACCGTGTGAAGCCGTCCGCGACCATCGCGGTGACGGATAAAGCACGTGCGCTGAAAGCAGCAGGCCGCAACGTCATCGGCCTCGGCGCGGGCGAGCCCGATTTCGACACCCCGGCAAACATCAAGCTGGCGGCGATCCATGCCATCGAGGCGGGGAAGACCAAGTACACCGCGGTCGACGGCATTGCCGAGCTGAAGGCAGCGATCATCGCGAAATTCGCGCGTGAGAACGAGCTGACCTACACGCCGAACCAGATCATCG